>DASRHP010000003.1 GCA_035650475.1 Candidatus Binataceae bacterium | reverse complement strand
CGACAGCTCGCGGCCGGAGAAGCCGTAGAAGTCGGCGATCGTATGGTCGGTGCCGAGCAGCGAGTCCGACTTCACCTGCGCCGAGATGCGCCGTACGCGCCGCAGGGTCGGGATATAGGCCCAGCCGTCGTCCTCGCGATGCGGGTCGGCATAGCGATAGACGATGAAAGCGGTGCCGCGGATATCGAACGGGGTGTAGAAGCCGGTGAACTCCTTGAACTCGAACTGAGCGGCATCGGGCACCGGCAGCGTATGGCTTTCGAGCTGCGCGAGATGAGTGAAGAAGACCTTGCGATACATTGCCGACATCGTGCGCTCGAAATCTCCGCCACCGCCGTAGATCTGCTTCATAACGTCAGCCGGCGGCAGCGTGATATTGATATTCTTGACGCCAGCATTTTCGAGCCAGTCGCTCGGGGGCAGCGACCACTGAGGAATCTGATGGGTACCGCCGAAGCGCATCAGACTGACCGGCGCCATCGTGAACAGTCCGAAGTTCTGCCAGCGCCATTCGTAGTTCCACACCGCCTTCCAGCCCGCGTCAGGGTCGTCCTCGCGGATCGCCGAGTTGGGAAAGGGTTGCCCGCAGACGTAATTGGCGAGCGTATGGTCGGGATTCAGGCGCACCTGGCTCTGATATTTCTCCGTGCACTCCAGGAAGTCCTTGCGCGGAGTGTGATCGACGTAGGGGCCGATCTTCATCTTGAACTCGGGAAAATTGAGGAACTCGATATACCCCGGCCACATGAAGGGCTTGATCTTGGTGTCCAGATCCGCCGCGGTCAGCACGTCGCCCGGTTTGAAATCGGGCTTGGCGTCCTTGTAGGTCTTCAGCCAATCCATGAAGGTCTGGATGGTGTAGGTCTTGACCTGATCGGGACTGTTCACCGCCCTGGCCGGCCCGGCCGGCAAGGAAACGCTGACGGCAAGCGTCAGGGCGACCACCGCCGCCAGCCACCACGGCCTCGCGGCGGCTCTCCCATGCGGCATCATGTTGCTTCGCATCATGCTCCTCTCCTTACGGGTTTAGGCGCCCCCTGCTTGACCTTGCCGCTCGACCAGTAACGCTCCTCCATGGGGGCGGACATTGACTGCCAGACACCCCTCTTTTCGCATCGCGGGCCGCGCGCTCAGATCAGCCATCGGCTTCTCGCCCTGAGCAGACGCGTTGCGATGCGGTTCAAACCGTCGGCCGCGGTGTAACGAATCATCGGATCCTGTTCCTGCACCAGCTCGAGCAAGGTCGGAATACTGCCCGGGCTGCCGATGCGGCCGAGCGCCCAGGCCACCTCTGCGCGAAGCGTCGCGTCGTCGCTGTCGCGCGCGAGCGCATCGAGCAACTCGGCGTTGCGTTCGCTGTGCCCGGCGGCCAGCGCCTTGATCGCGGCAAGCCGCACCGCGCCGTAATTCGAGTAGAGGCCGGCAAGCACAACCGCCGAGCCGCTGACGGCGTCGAGGTCGCCGAACAGTTCAGAAATCTCCAGGCGGGTCATGTAGTCCGCGTTGGCAAGCGCGTGCTTGAGATACTCGGCGCCCGCCGGCTCGCGGTAGTGAGTCAGTGCCGCGGCCGCCCCGATTCGCACTTCGAGCTCATGGTCAGCCAGCGCAAGCTTGAGCACCGGCACTGCCGAGGGATCGCTGGCGAAGCCCAGCGCCGCGGCGGCCACTGCCCGTTCATAGGTGCCTTGCGACCGGTCGCCAACCATCGCACGCAAGTACGGGACGCCGGATTTGTCGCCCATCAGCAACAGCGAGCGCGCGGCCATCACCCGCTCGAAAGCGTCACGCTCCTTCGACACCAGCACCTGATGCAGCAGCGGTATCGCGCGGCGATTGCCGAGCGGGCCCAGGCTGCGCAGCGCCTCCAACCGCACCATTCGCTCGGAGGCCCGGCTGGCCTCCATCAGGACGGTCACCGCGCTTGGATCGGTCGCGGAGGCAAGGCCTTCGACGATGATCCGTTGCTCGTAGGGACGCGCCGCGTGGTAGAGGGCGCTTAAGACCTGGACCGCCCTGCGGTCGCCGTCTTCGCCCAGCCCATCGGCCACCGCCATCTTGACGCTCAGGTTGGGGTTGCGCTCGAAGGTCTCGACCAGCAGCTTGACGCCCTCTTCCTCGCCGCTGCCGGCGAGCGCACAAGCCGCGAAACAACGCTCGAAGATGCTCCGTTCGCGCAGCCCCTGGCGCAGCACCGTGAGCGAAAACTGCCGCAGCGCGAGCAGCCCCGGACTGTTGTCGAAGTGATAGGCGGTGTTGAGCCGCGCCGCGGCGCGCGCGATATCGCCCGCCGCCACCAGGTTGCGAATCGCAACCATGGCGGGGTCGTTGGTCGCGGCGGCCAGACGAATCCGGCTTCGCAGCCACAATAGCGCCATGACCGCGATGCTCGCGGCGGCCACCACTCCGGCCAGCCGCGCCCATCGCCACAAACCGCGGGTCAGGCGTCTGCTGTCCGCGCTCGGCTTGATAGCGGTCGTCCCCGTGTGCCCGGGCCTGCCCCCATCATCAGGCCCGTCCCCGTTCGCCCGTCTCTATTCCGTTGGACAAGTTAAGGCAATCAGGGCCAAAATCGCGGTCACTTTACGATTTAAGCTGCGCAAAGGAGACCAATTCTGAATAATTCCGCAACACACAAAGCGGCGTTCGGCGCGCCGCATCTCCGCGATCGAATCGGGCTTGAAGCAGGAGCTCGCCAACGTGCACAAGCAAACGGCGCCGCCGACCTGGACGCGTCGGCGGCGCCGTTTGTGCTGAGCAGCGGGGCCGGCGTTTACTTGATCTTGTGCAAAACCGGCATCAGGTATTTCTTGAAGGTCTCGGGGTTCTCGCACATCGGGAAGTGCCCGATCTCCTCCATGATGATGCATTCCGCGTTGCGCACGCGGCGCGCGGTCTTCTCGGTCATCTCGGGCGTGCAGGCGAAGTCATACACTCCGGTCATGAAATAGATCGGAATCTTACCCGAGATCTTATCGCACATTTCGCGGAAGTCGTGATCCACGCTGTAGAAATAGAGATCGCCCTTGAACACGCCCGGGCCGCCCTGTGAGTAATACCACCAGGTTTCCTGACGGTACTCGAAGGGGCTCTGCGGCGCCATCAGGCCATTGATCGCGGTGGCGCAGGCCTCGCCACCGTGGATCTGGGCGTGCCACAGCCAGTCCAGCCACCATCCGGGCGAATAGTCGCAAGCCTCGACCGCGATGAGGGCACGGAAGTAGTCACTGTACTTGAGCGCGAGGTGGAGGCAGATGTTGCCGCCCATCGAGCTGCCCATCACCACCGGCCGCTCGAGCCCGAGCTCACGGCAGAAGGCAACGATGAAGTCGGCATAGAATTGCGCGGTCAGCTTGTATTCCTCTTTCCACCAACCCTTGGGCGGAATCGACTTGCCGTGGCGCGGGAGGTCGAAGGCGATCACGCGGAAGCGGCGGTTGATCTCCGGATCGTTGAGCTGATGGCGCCACTCGCGCGAGTCGGTACCCGCCGTATGCAGGCAGACCAGCGGGATGCCCTCGCCCGCTTCCTCGTAGAAAATGCGATATTCCTCGCCCCCGAAGGGGACGTAAACGTAATGCCCGGTAACCGGTTCGATCCTTGCCATGGTCGTGCGCCTCCCTCCGCTATTCCTTGACAGTGCGCATGAGGTCAAGGTCCCATGCGAAGGCCCTGAGATTCTGCCACATCACTTTGACGTCGCCCTCGATCTTCAGCCTGCCGTGCAGCGAGTGCGACATCGCGATGATGTCGTTGTACATCGGGGGCGGGACCGGCTGCACGAACTTGGCCCAGGTTTCAGCCGGCGCGCGCAGCGCGAACTGGTAAGTGGTTTCCGGACCGATCTCGTGCTGGACGCGGGTTATTTCGCCGCGCTCGAAGCTCATCACGTAGGCGCGCGCACCGAACTCGAGCATCACGTCGGCGGTAAAATGGCGGCCCAACAGGCGGGCGACGCCGTCGCGGTTGACCATGTTCTGCCAGCGCTCGACCCATCGGACATCGAAGTCAGGCATAAGCTTTCCTCCTCTGATGTGCCGGTTTGATCGCGTCGGCAGCGCGCGCGCCTCGCCCGGCGAACGCGATGCTCACGACGCCGGGCTGGCGGCGCGCCGCGTGGCGCGAGTTTCCCGGATTCGTTGTTGTCCGCGTCGGGATTGCTCCCTGGCGCGGCGCTTACTCTCCCACGCACAAGGAACATCGCCCCCGGGCGCGCAAAGGCGAACCGGGGGCGGTGCGAAAACCACCGTCCCGCCGGAATCGGTGCGACTCCGGCGAGACGGCCTGTTCGGTCTAGCGATGGACCTGTTCGAGGTTGCTGGCGTCGAAAATCTTCGTCGCCTCAGGTCCTTTCACGTTGGGGAAGCCACCCGGCACGATCCAGATGGTCCCGCGGTTGTTCTGCACGTCGATGACCTGGATCGACTGGAACTC
>DASRHP010000002.1 GCA_035650475.1 Candidatus Binataceae bacterium | reverse complement strand
CGGCCGCGGTCAATACCGCGAGCACCCCCGGCAAGCGCCGCGCCGCCGCCGCGTCGAGCCGTTCGATGCGGGCATGCGCGTGCGGCGAGCGCAGCACCACCGCCTGGGCCAGCCCCGCGAACGCAAGGTCGTCGAGATAGCACCCGCGCCCGGTGAGGAAGCGGCGGTCCTCCCGCCGCTTCGGCGCATCCCCGACCGCAGACCGGGTCATCGCGCGACCGACGCCCGGTACGGGACGCTAGCAGCGGGAAAGCGGCTTCCGGCCGAGAAACTCGAATCCGGCGGCGGTGGTCTCCTGCACTTCTTGCGGCAGTGCGGCAAGGCTGCTCCAAAGCGGTTCGGTCTCGCCGGCGCCGTTAGGCTCGCGCCACAGCGACAGCGTCCGCCCCACCGGCATCCCCAGAAATGCGTCCGCCTCCGCCGGGGACGCGTGCTTGCGCAACGCTGCATCCAGCTCCGAGACAAGCCAGGACAGCGAATAGCCGGGATGAAAATTTGGGGAGACATGCAGTTTCTCGGTATCGAAGCCTTCCAGCCAAGCCTCCAAACCATAGCGGGTGCAGTTGTAGAAATGCCAGGGAGCTTCGTGCAGCGGCTGCATGAACGCGGTGCGGATCAGTACGCGGCCTCCGGGACGCAGCACGCGACGGATTTCGCGAGCGGCGGCGCGCGGGTCGCGATAGTGTTCGAAAGCGTTGAGCGCGATCGCGGCGTCGAACACCCCGTCGGCAAACGGCAGCCGGTGTACGTCCGCTATCAGATCGGTGTGGCGAAATACGGCGGCTTCCACCTCGACCACGTGGTCAAAGCGCCTGGCGGTTCCGCCAGCGCTCAAGTGCAATACCGGCCCAGTCGTGCCGTTGATTAGCGCCAGCGCCGTGTCCGGCAGCGGGTTGCTCAGGTGCGAGTCGGGATTCACCTCGGGCACCCCCATGCCGGGAAACAATACTGGCCGCCCGAAAACGATCGGCCAACGTCGCGAGCCGTTTTCCGATTCCAGCGCGTCGCCCCCCAGCGCAAGTTTCAAAGGCTGGGCGGTTTCGGGGCAGCGCAGCAAGGGCAACAGACGATCGACCCTGTTGCCGTTCACGCTCTTCGCCGAGGAGATCGCGCGATCCGGCGCCGGCTCGGGCGAAGGTAAGGGCCACACCAAGCGCAGCCAAGGATGGACCGCGCCGACCTCGTCC
This sequence comes from Candidatus Binataceae bacterium, assembly GCA_035650475.1. NCBI lineage: Bacteria > Candidatus Binatota > Binatia (SeqCode) > Binatales (SeqCode) > Binataceae (SeqCode) > Binataceae bacterium (SeqCode). The sequence continues at coordinate 3,455 of DASRHP010000002.1, read as the reverse complement.
ATCATCCGGCGCAGCTTTTTTGGCTCCTGGCTTACTTGCTGGATCATCGAGCCGTCGTGCACGCGGTACTCGGCGAGCGGTTCGCCCGGCACCCGCTCTCCCCAGAATCCGCGCTCTGCGAGCCGGCACCAGAAGGCGAAATCCTCCCAGCCACCGCGGCCGTGATTATAGCCGCCGACGGCGATCCACGCGGCCTTGGCGACCAGGGCCATCGCGTCGATGTAGTTGCCGCCGATTAGCCGATGCGGGCGATATTCCGGGTCGCCCATGACACCACCGCCGGTCCCGAACTTGCGGATCGCCGGATAGGCGAACGCGGCGCCGCTTTCCTTAAGAGTCTTCAGGCACCTGGCGGCGCACTGCGGCAATAGGCGGTTATCGGCATCGAGCGGTAAGACAAACGGCGTGTCGGCGGCATCAAAACCGGTGTTGCGGGTGCGGGCCAGGCCCGAGTTCGTCCGGTTGCGCAGCAATACGATGCGGTTGAAGCGGGAAGCGTGCGCTTTCATCCAGCGCGTGGCGACTGCCAGCGAATTGTCGGTCGAGCGGTCTTCGACGACAACGAGATCGAGTTCCGCAAGGCTTTGTCCCGCTACGGAATCGAGTGCCTCCTCGACATGGTGGGCATAGTTATGGAGCGGAACCACTACAGTGACCTCGGCGAGGCCGCCGCGGTCGGCCTCGAACACGACATCGTGCTCGGCAAGCGGCGGTTCGGCGAGGCGCTCTCCATCGCGGCAAATATCGAGCGCGAAGGAACGCGCCGCCTCGCGCCTGCCTCTGACGAAGTCGAACACGGACGCGACAATCTCGGCGCGGCGCTCCGGCCCGAAGCGCCACAACGCCTCGCGGCGCGCTGCCCGCGAGATTCGACGGCGCAATTCTGCGTCGTCGGCCAGCCGTGTCAGCGCCTCTTCCCAATCCCTTGCTGTAATCGCGAGGAACCCGGTCTCGCCATGACGGATCGCGCGCCGGAACGGCCCGGTCGGCGATGCGATCGTCGGCACATCGACGAGGGCGGCCTCGAACAGCTTCAGCTCGCTTTTGGCCTCGCAAAAGCGATTTTCGGCCTCGAGCGGCGCCAGGTTGACGTCGAAGCGCGCAATCTCCTCGGGCAACCGCTCGAGCGGGACAAGGTCGCGCCACTCGATCTGGCGTTCCAGGCCGTTAAAGCCGGGAAATTCGTCAAGATCGAGAGTGGCAAGCTGGGGCAAGCGAAACAGCACGAGTCGGCTGTCCGGACGTGCCCGCAGCACCGCGGCGACGGCATCGGCGCACGCAGCGAAATCACGCTGGTGCGTGCGCGTTCCGACTGCGTAGCCGATGCGCAGCACTGGCTCGCGCAAGGCTCCGATCTCCCGGCGGCGCCGCGCGGCGAGTCGCGAGGCGGCGATCGTCTCGCGGTCGAGGCCGTTCGGCAGCACGATGGCGGGCATGAATGCGCGACGTGCCTCTTGTGCCAGCTCTTCCGTCGGCGCGATGCACAGATCGGCCGACATCATCGTTTGGCGCACCAGTGCGTAATGCGCCGCAACCTCCTCTTCGCTCAGGTTTTGGCTGCGGATGCCGTCTATGATGTCCGCCTTCGCCGCGTCCGGGTCAATCATCAGGTCGTCGACGTCGAACAGGATTTTGGCGCCGCCCTGCCGGGCCTCGCCGATTGCGTCGGCGATTCGCTGGTCCCATGGTGCCCGCCAGATGACCAGCGCATCGGCTACCGCGATCTCGCCGAGGCTGGCCGGGATGTCGGCCACGCTGATCACGCTGGTCTCGGCGCCCAAGGCTGCGGCAGTCGCGGCCGGGCGCGCGACGCGATAACGATGGCCGGGCGTATCGGGCTCGCCTGATATGTAGACGAACCGAAGCGCTCTGCTCCGGACATCGGAGACTGCATACGACAGGGCGGGCGGACTGGACGGCGCCGCAGCCGACGCGGCTGGCGGGGCGGGCCGGGCGAAAAGCCGCCATCCGAACCTTGCGGTGGCGCGGATCGTTCGCCGCAGCCGCGCCGGAAGATACGCCGCAATGGCGCGGACAGGCCGCGTCATCTGCCACGTCGTCGAGCTAAGCACGCGATCATGCTCGGCCCGGGCCTCCGCCAGCGCCGCCTCGGTTCGCTCGATGCGCCCCGTCAGTTTGGCAATCACGGCGGTGGCTTCGGCGCTGCGTCGGCGGGCTGTCGCTTCCGCTTGGGCCACGCGAGCGGCAAGCGTATCCGCTTGTCGCGCCTTCTCGGTCGCCCGCGCCGCCTCGGCTTCGGCTGCGGCCGCGCGCTCGCGCGCCTGGACTGCTTCGGCCGCCGCCTGTCCGGCGCTCCGACCGGCAGCCGCAGCCGCGGCCTCGGCCTCCTCTACGCGTGCCCGCAGGCGTTCAGCCTCCTGCGCCAGCATGCGGGCCCGGGTGTCGGTCAGCCAATGCTCGCCCAGTCGCGCAAAGCGCGTCCGGACCGTCGCGACCGCGGCCGGGTGCGTCAGCTCGCAAAGGGCGCGCACCGGGGCGGGTGGCTCCGCGCCGACTGCGAGCACGCCGAGTCCATGCCCGTGCAGGAATTCGAAGGCAGGATGGCGCCGTCGCAGTTCGCTCCATAGCCGCCAGACCCCAAAACTTTCGTTCCGCTCGTTGATGTCGTGGAACAACACGACGCCGCGATCGGACATCTTGCGCTGCCAATGTTCGAAATCGCGGCTTACCGCCTCGTAACTGTGCAGACCGTCGATGTGCAGAAGATCGACCTCTCCGTCCTCGATCCGGTCGAGCGCATCGTCGAAGGAGCAGCGCAATAAGGTCGAGAATGCGCCGAAAGTCTCATCGTGGAATCGGCGGAACTCATCGAACACCGCTTCGCCGTAAAAACCCGCCTGCGCATCGCCTTGCCACGTATCAACAGCATGGCAGCGCGTCGCCAGGCCGGCGCACAACACCGCCTGGCAGAACGCGGCGTACGAAACACCCGATTGGGTTCCCAACTCGACAAAGACGCGAGGCATTGTGGCGCAAACCAGCCAGCGCGCAAACGGCACATGCTCCCACCATGCGCTCGCCTGCCCCAGCCGTTCGGCCCGCCAGAACAAGGGGTCGAGCACGGGATCGGTCAGGACGCGCCACGTGGCCGCCCAGTCGCGACCGATGCGCCACTCGCCGTCCGACCCGGCCGGTCGATCTTCCGCTTCCGACATCGCTGTAACTGACTTGCGTTATTAGCGCATCCGGCGACTAGAATTTGCTTTCAGCGACAACTTGCCGGATTGAGTTCATTATATTTTTTCAGTTGCGTTATGCAACCTTATGGTCGCGGCGTCTTTAAGACTGCGGTCGGTCATTTCAGCCCGACGATCTCGGCCAGCGCCTCGAGCTGCTCGGCATAGTTCGACACCGGGTTGAGCAGCAGGTGGTTGGCGCCGGCCGCGACCATCTCTTCGAGCCGCTCGCGCACCTGTTCCGGGGTGCCGTGAATG
>DASRHP010000001.1 GCA_035650475.1 Candidatus Binataceae bacterium | reverse complement strand
AAGCGGCTTTACATGGATACTGTGACCTACGAACCGGGTCCGCTGAAGCTGTGCTTCGAGACGATGGGGGCCGATCAGCTAATCCTCGGCACCGACCATCCGCACGGGCCGTGGGAGCGGCCGACCAAGCTGCTCGACGAGCTGCAGTGCAGCAGCGCGGAGCGCGAGAAGATCATGCACGGAAACGCCGAGCGGCTGTTCCGCCCGGCCTGAGCGACTACAGGTCGCCGCCGCTCGTATCGTCGCCGTCATCGCCGCCCGCGTCGGGGTCGCCGCCCTTCTCGAGCTCCTCGACCGCTTCGTCGAATTCGGGGCCGGCGAACTCGTCGCCCATCTCGCGGCCCATCCGCTTCATCATCCGCGCGACGCTCTTCGGATCGCTCTCGTCGATATCGCCGAAGTTCGAGGGATCGGCGAGGGCGTCCATCCGCGCCTCGTCGCTGCGCGGCATCGCGAAGCGCGACATCAGCCGGCGCATCTCGGCGGCGCCGCAGTGGCGGCATTTCGCATTCACGCGCTCGCTCGCGCGCAGCGTCAGGATACTGGTGCGCTTGCCGCATCGCGCACATTCGTACTCGTAAATCGGCATCGCCCGCCCGTTGGTCCTTGCACGGATCAGTCTACCCGCACCGCGCGCTCCGGCAAGCGGGGTCGCTTTGATTAACGGGCTCGGGTCGGCATACTTACGCCCGATGGGGGATCTGAGCCTGATGTGGCGCAACACCCGGATGGTGGTGCTGTGCGCGATTTCGGCGGCGCTATACGCGGCCGTGCTGGTGCCGTTCAAGGTCGTTCCGCTGATCCCGGGGGTCACGGAGCTGCGCCCCGCCAACGCGATTCCGGTGGTCTGCTCGTTCCTGTTCGGACCGGCGGCGGCGTGGGGCTCGGCGATCGGCAACATGATCGGCGACTTTTTCGGCGGCGTCGGCCCAGGCGACATCTTCGGCTTCTTCGCCAACCTCTTCTTCGGTTATATCCCGTACAAGGCATGGAACGTGATTGCCGAAGGGCAGAGCCCGGTTGTGCGCTCGCCCGGCGCGATCGCGAAGTACGTCGGCGTATGCCTCGCGGCGAGCGTGCTGTGCGCGGATATCGTCGGATGGGGCGACAACCTGCTCGGTTTTCGGCCCTTCGCCGTACTGGGCAACATCATCGTGTTGAACAACCTGGCCTCGGCGCTGGTGCTCTCGCCGCTCATCCTGATCGCGGTCTATCCGCGGGTGCGGCGCGGGCGGATGCTGTACGGCGACGTGATGCCCGAGTTCAAGGAAAGGCCGCGCCGGGTGCGGGCGGCGGGGCTCGCGATGCTGGTCGCGGGCGAGGCGGGAGCGTGGCTGCTCGGCAATCTGATTTCGACCGGCCACTGGGCGCCCGCCTTCCTCTCCGCGGCGATGGCGCAGCCGCCGTATGACAAGGCGATCGCGATCGTGGTCAGCCCATTCATCCTGCTCGCAGTCGCCGGCGTGGGGCTGATGTGAAGACCGGCGCACCCGCCCCCGAGGCGCTCGAGCCTGCACCGCCGGACGATGCGGGCGGCGGTGCGCCTGCGCCGGACGCATCCGATGCGCACGCCTCGGCGGATACCGCCGCGCTCGAAGCGGTAACGTACGTATATCCCGACGGCGAGCGCCCCGCGCTCAGCCGGGTCAGCCTGGCGCTCGCGCGCGGCGAGATGGTGGGCGTGATGGGTGCGTCGGGAGCCGGCAAATCGACGCTCGCCAAGTGCCTCAATCGGATCGTGCCCGAATTCGAGGGCGGCAGCTTCGAGGGCGGGGCGCGGATTGGCGGCCGCCGGCTCGACGGTGCGCGCGTGTGCGAGGTTGCGTCGCAAGTCGGGATGGTGTTCCAGGACTTCGAGGCGCAGCTCTTCTCGACCAACGTCGCCCACGAGGTCGCCTTCGCGATGGAGCAGATCGGGATGGGCCGCGACGAGATGGTGCGGCGTATCCGGCCGGCTCTGGAAGCGGTCGGACTCGCCGGCTTCGAGTATCGCGACCCGACCTCGCTCTCCGGCGGCGAAAAGCAGCGGCTCGCGATCGCCTGCGTGCTCGCGCTGCGCCCCGAGGTGATCGTGCTCGACGAGCCGACCACCGATCTCGACCCCGAGGGCAAGGCCGAGGTCTTTGCGCTGATTCGCCGCCTGCGCGCGCAGGGGCTCAGCCTCGTTGTGATCGAGCACGAAGCCGAGGTGCTGCGCGATGCCGACCGCCTGGTGCTGATGCGCGAAGGCGAGATCATTGCGGCCGGGCGGCCGGATGAGCTGATGACGCGGATCGAGCTGCTCGAAGACTGCGGAGTGCATCCGCCGGGCCTCAACCGCGTGCTCGCCGCGATCGGAATGCCCGCGCATGCATCGAGCGTGGAGGAGGCCGAAGCGATGATTCGCCGAGCGCTGCCGCGCCTGGGCGGCGCGCCGCCGCGGCCGGACCCGCGGGTCACGTCCACGGCGTCAAACGCGCAACTGTCGCAGGATACGGTTGCACATCCCGGTCCGCCGCCGCTGGTTGAGGCGCGCGGGCTGTGCTTCAGCTATCCCGACGGTCCGACGGTGCTCGACGCGATCGATCTGAAGATCGCACCGGGCGAGTTCGTGGCGATCATCGGCCAGAACGGCTCGGGCAAGACCACGCTCGCCAAGCATCTGGTCGGCCTGCTACATCCGGTTTCCGGCACCGTGATGCTGCGCGGGCGCGACCGCACGACAATGCGCCCGGCGGAGACCGCGCAGGAAGTCGGCTACGTCTTCCAGAACCCAGACCATCAGATTTTCGCCGCGACCGTCGAAGACGAGGTGGCCTTCGGGCCGCGCAACTTCAAGCTCGCGCGCACCGAGATCGAGCAGCGCTGCGCCGAGGTGCTGCGCGCGGTCGGCCTGGAGGACGCGCGCGCGCGCGACCCGTTCCTGCTCGGCAAGGGTGAGCGCCAGCGGCTGGCGGTGGCGAGCGTGCTCGCGCTGCGCCCGCGCCTGCTGATTCTCGACGAGCCGACGACCGGGCTCGATTATCGCGAGCAACGCCGCATGATGGGTCTTATCAGCCGGCTCAACCGCGAGGGGATCGCGATCGTGATCATCACGCACACGCCGTGGTTGGTCGCCGAATACGCGCGGCGGGTGGTGCTGATGCGCCGGGGGCGCAAACTGTACGATGGCGGGGTGCGCGAGTTCTTCACCCGCGACGAGCTGCTCGCCTCCTCGTCCTTCCGTCCGCCCGAAGTGACCGAGCTTGCCCGCCGCTTCGGCGCGGTCGCGCTCACGCCGGAGGAGCTCGCAGCCTGGCTTCGAGCGCAGGGCTGATGCCGATCTTCCTGTATATCGACCGCGGCACCTTCATCCATCGGCTCCATCCGACGGTCAAGGTTTTCGCGCTGTTCGTGATGTTCTGGTCGGTGTACTGGGTCGACCATCCGCTGGCGCTGCTGCCGCTGGGGTTGCTGATGCTCGCGCTGGCGCAGATCACGGGATCGTGGCCCAACTTCTACAGGCTGCGCTGGCTCTTCATCCTGGTCGTTTTCTTCACCACGCTCGCGTGGATGATTTTCTACCGCCAGGGGCCGCCGCTGATTAACCTTCCGCTGTTCCATCTGAGCCGCGCCTCGCTGGTCTTCGGCTTCGGGCGCGGGCTTAAGCTGGCCGAGCTGCTCGCGACCTCGGTCCTGTTCCTGTCCACGACCAAGGTCGAAGAGTTCACCGCCGGACTGGCGCGGCTTGGCGTTCCTTATCGGGTGGGATTCGCGGTCACGCTCGCCTTTCGGCTGGTGCCGCTATTTATCGATGCGGCGCTGACCGTGGTGCAGGCGCAGAACCTGCGCGGGTACGAGTTCAACCGCGGCGGTCCGCTGGAGCGGGTCAAGCGCTACGTGCCGGTGGTGATTCCGGTCTTCATGGGCGCGCTGCGTAAGGCCAACGCGATGGCGATGGCGCTGGAGGCGCGCGGCTTCGGGATGAGCCAGCAGCCGACGAGCTTTATCGACTATCCGGTCGAGATGGGCGACGTCGCCGCGGCGGCAGCGCTGTTCGCGCTCGGCGCGCTGTACTTCATGATTTACTATACTGGCTACGGTGCGATTGCGCCGGTCTGAGCGCGCCCGGCGGGCGTTTGGGCGGTGCGCATCGAGCGTGCTAACTTCGCCGTTGGAGGGCGCTTTTGACGACTTGGCGTCGATGCATCTGAGCAAGACGGTTTCCCCTTTTTCTTCAGGGAAGGGGCCGGCGGCCAGGTCGCTACACGGCCCGGATCTTTTTTGCGAGAGGAGACACGCCTGACACCAATGCTGTTCGTGATTATCGGTCATGACGGTCCCAACGGGGCGGCGCTCAGGCCCTCGGTGCGTCCGCGCCACCTGGCATATGTCGGACCGGTGGCGAAGGCCGGCAAGATGGTGATCGGCGGGCCATTCACCGACGGCAGCGGCAGCCTGATGATCGTGGACATGGAGAGCGAGGCGGCGGCGCTCGAGTTCGCGCGCAACGACCCCTACGTGCGCGAGGGTGTGTTCGAGCGGGTCGAGGTTAAGCCGTTCCGCAAGGTGCTTCCCGAATAGGGACGCGGTGGACGGTCGGATGGGAGGAGCGCTGGCAGGACTGAAAGTCGTCGAGCTGGGCGAGATGGTTTCCGCGCCGTACGGGGCCAAGTTGATGGCCGACATGGGTGCGGAAGTCATCAAGATCGAACGTCCCGGCGTCGGCGACCGCGCACGCACGCGCGGCCCGTTCCCGGGCGGCCAGAGCCATCCGGAGAAGAGCGGCCTCTTTCTCTATCTTAACACCAACAAGCTCGGCGTGACGCTCGATGTGGCGCGCCCCGAAGGCTTCGAGCTTTTCGAGCAGCTGATCGCAGACGCCGACGTCCTTATCCATAATGTCGCGCCGACCGACATGGACCGGATCGGGCTCGGCTTTGAGCGCCTGCGCCGGCGCAATCCGCGCCTGGTGATGACCTCGATCACGCCGTTCGGACTGAGCGGGCCCAAGCGCAACTGGCGCGCCGAGGACCTCACGCTGTGGAGCGCCGGCGGGATCTGTTACATCAACGGCGGCGGCCCCGAGCATCCGGAGATGCCGCCGCTCAAGACCTTCGGCCAGCAGTCCGGTTTCCAGGGCGGCGTGCACGGCGCGGTCGCAACGATGGGCGCGGTGTTCGCGCAGATGCGCGACGGCGAAGGGCAGCACGTCGAAGTTTCGATCCAGGAGACGCTGGTCTCGATGATGGAGCTGTTCTTCGAGTACTGGCCGTACATGGGAATGGTCGCCTCGCGGCTGGGGCAGAAGCCGATCCAGCCGCTGGAGGTGATGGAGTGCCGCGACGGCTACATCTTCGTCTGCTGCGTCGAAGAACATCAGTGGCGCAACTTCGTCGAGCTAATGGGTAATCCGGAATGGGCGAGCGAGCCGCTGTTCGCCGACCGTCTGAGCCGCGGCGTCAACTGGGACGCGCTCAAGGTGTTCCTCGACGAGTGGGTGCGCCAGCAGAGCGTGCTCGATCTTTATCGCAAGGCGCAGGCGCGCCGGATTCCGTTCGCGCCGGTCTCGACGATGGGCGATTTGCTCAACTCCGAACACTTAAAGGCGCGCGGCTTCTTCGTCGAGATAGCGCAGCCCCTCGCGGGCAAGCACAAGTATCCGGGTGCGCCGTTGAAGTACAGCCGCACGCCATGGGAGATTCGCCGCCCGGCGCCGATGCTCGGGCAGCACAACGAGGAGATCTTCGGCGCGCGGCTGGGAATCGCCCCGGCGCGACTGGAAGAGTTGCGCCGCGCGGGCGTTATCTGAACGCGCCGCGGGACGAGGGTTCGGCGGGAGATCGCGATGGCGAAGCTTCCACTGGAAGGCGTGAGAATCGCCGACTTCACCTGGGTATGGGCAGGGCCGTACTGCACGCTCCAACTGGCCCATCTTGGCGCCGAAGTCATCCGCGTCGAAACTCGCACCCGCCCGTGCGTGACGCGCCTACTGCCCCCGTGGCCCGAGGGCAAACCGGGTGGAGTCAACCGCTCCGGCTACTTCAACCAGTACAACCAGGGCAAGCTGTCGCTGACGCTGAACTATGCCAAGCCCGGCGCGCTCGAGGTCGCCCATCGCCTGGTCAAGGCGAGCGACGTGGTCACGAATAACTTTGCTGCGGGCGTGATGGACAAGCTGGGGCTCGGCTATCAGGCGCTGCGCAAGATCAAGCCCGACATCATCATGATCTCGCTTTCCGGATACGGCGACACCGGGCCGTATCGCGAGTACGTGGCTTATGGTCCTGCTCAGGTGCCGCTGTCGGGGTTGTCGTCGCTGACCGGGTACAAGGGATGGCCGCCGATGCATTCGGGCTTCAGCTACGCCGACCCCAACGCCGGGGTCCACGGCGCCTTCGCGATCCTCGCCGCACTCTACCATCGCCGCAAAACCGGCGAGGGACAGTACATCGACATGAGCCAGTGGGAATGCGCGATGGACCTGCTGGCCGAAGGAATCCTGGAATACACGATGAACGGGCGCGAGCCCGAGCGCGACGGCAATCGCGACCCATTCATCGCGCCCCACGGCGTGTTCCCTTCCAAGGATCGCTTTCAGAACTCGGGCAACCTGGTTGATATGTGGGTCTCGATCGTCTGCGCCGACGACGCCGAATTCGCGCGTTTGGCCCGCGCGCTCGGCCGTCCCGAGCTGGCAAACGATCCGCGCTTTGCGACGGCCGCCGCGCGCAAGCGCAACGAGGACGAACTGGAGGCCGCGATCAGCGCCTGGACGCGCGAGCGTACTGCGGCCGAGGCCGAGCAGATCCTGCAGGCGGCGGGCGTGGCGGCCGCAATCTGCGCGCCCAACAAGGTGGTCTCCGAAGACAGGCATCTTGAGGAGCGCGGCTACTTCGTTTACCTCGACCATCCGGAGGTCGGCCGCCAGCAGCATTGCGGGATCCCGTGGCGGATGAGCCGCACCGAGTGCAAGGTGCGCCGCCCCGCGCCGCTCATCGGCCAGCATACCGACGAGGTGCTCACCCGGATGCTCGGTTACAGCGCGGAGGAGGTCGAGCGGCTGCGCGCGGCCGGCGCGCTGGAATAACAAATGCGGTCCGGAGGAACGACGATGCGCCAATTCAAGACCCTGCTCGACGGCCTGTGTTTCGGCGAAGGCCCGCGATGGCATGACGGGAAGTTGTACTTCTCCGACATGCACGCGCACACGGTAAACGCGGTTGACTTGCAAGGCCGCACCTCGGTGGTGGCCGAAGTGGCGGCGTGGCCGTCGGGCCTCGGATGGCTGCCGGACGGCCGGATGCTGGTCGTGTCGATGACCGATCGCAGGCTGCTGCGGCTGGAGAACGGCGCGCTCAAGTTGCACGCGGATCTGAGCGGGCTCGCGTCGTTCCATTGCAACGACATGGTGGTTGACGGGCGCGGGCGCGCCTACGTCGGCAACTTCGGCTACGACCTGATCGGCGGCGCGCCGCAGAGGCCGGCCGAACTGGTGATGGTCGCGCCGGACGGCGCGGCGCGCGTCGCGGCGCGCGATCTCGAATTTCCCAACGGCACCGTGATTACGCCCGACGGCAAGACGCTCATCGTGGGCGAATCGATGGGCCATCGGCTGACCGCCTTTGATATCGCCACCGACGGCGGGCTCGCCAACCGCCGCATATGGGCCGAGCTCGGCGACGGCGTGCCCGACGGTATCGCGCTCGACGCCGAGGGCGCGATCTGGGTCGCTTCGCCGATGACTCACGAGCTGCTGCGGGTCAGGCAGGGTGGCCAGATCGCCGAGCGCGTAAAGCGCGAGCAGATGCCGATTGCGTGTATGTTGGGCGGGCCGACGCGCCGCACGCTCTTTCTCCTGACCTCGGAAAGCATCAACCCCGACGAATGTCGCGCCAAGCGCAGCGCGCGAATCGAAACCGCCGAAGTCGAGGTCGCGGGAGCCGGATGGCCGTAGGCGCTGTGGGCGGCGCGAGCTCCAACGGCCGCGGCGCGATCTTCAAGCAGCGGCGCGCGGCCTTCATGGCCGCGATCGGTGACGCGCTCGCCGTGCTGCCGAGCGCGCCGGTCGCCATCCGCTCCAACGACGTCGAGTTCGTCTATCGCCAGGACAGCGACTTCTACTACCTGACCGGCTTTACCGAGCCCGAGTCAGTCGCGCTCTTCGCGCCCGGCAACCGTGACGGCGAATTCATCCTGTTCGTGCGGCCGCGCGACCGCGACCGCGAAACCTGGACCGGCCGGCGCGCCGGCGTAGAAGGGGCGATGCTCGACTACGGCGCCGACAAGGCCTACACGATCGACGAGCTCGACCGCGTCCTGCCGCGCTATATCGAGCGGGCCGAGCGCGTCTATTATCCGCTGGGCAACAACGAGCGGATGAATGCGCGGATGATCGAGGCCGTGCGCGGTGCGCAGGCAATGCGCCCGCGGACCGGCTCGGGGCCGATCGCAATGCTCGATCCGCGCGAGCTGATTCACGAGGCGCGGCTGAGGAAGCGTCCGGAGGAGTTGGACGCGATGCGCCGGGCGGCGGCGATTTCGGCGGAGGCGCATAAGGCCGCGATGCGGCGCGCGCGGGGCGGGATGATGGAGTGGCAAATCGAGGCGCTGGTCGATTACGAATTCCGCTCGCGCGGCGCCGCGGGCCCGAGCTATCCCTCGATCATCGCCTCCGGCCCCAACGCCGCCATCCTGCATTACATCCACAACGATCGCCGGATGGACGGCGGCGAGCTGCTGCTGATCGACGCCGGCTGCGAGTACGACTTTTACGCCGCCGACGTCACGCGCACGTTTCCGGTCGGCGCGCGCTTTAGTCCCCTCCAGCGCGACCTCTACTCGATCGTGCTCGAAGCGCAGCGCCGCGGAATCGAAGCGGTCAAGCCCGGCGCGCGTTTCGACGAAGTGCACGACGCCGCCCTCCGCGTGCTGGTGGACGGAATGATCCGGATGGGGCTGGTCAAGGGCCCGCTCGACGACGCGATCAAAAACGCCGCCTACCGCCGCTACTACATGCATCGCACCAGCCACTGGCTCGGGATGGACGTGCACGACGTCGGCCTGTACCGCGTCGGCGGCGGCTCTCGCGTGCTGGAGCCGCGCATGGTGCTGACGGTCGAACCCGGATTCTATGTCGCTGCCGACGACGAGAACGCACCCGAGCACATGCGCGGGATGGGGATCCGGATCGAGGATGACGTTCTGGTCACCGACGACGGCCATGAAGTCCTGACCGCGGCGACTCCCAAGACGATCGACGAGATCGAGGCGCTGACCAGCGGTTGAGCGCGCGCCCCATCGCGAGCGCAGTTCGATGCGCTGCTTACGGCGCCGGCGCGTGCGCTGCTGCGGGCGGCAGGTGCGGATAGAGCTGGAACAACATCAGATAGACGATTACGCCGGTTATCGACACATAGATCCATAGCGGCAGCGTCCAGCGCGCGATCGCGCGGTGCCGGGCGAAACGCCCGCGCAGTGCACGCGCCAGTGTAATCAGCACCAGGGGTACGATCACGGCCGCGAGCGAGATGTGCGAGATGAGGATCGTGAAATACACCGGTCGGGCCCATCCCTGGCCGCCGAAGCGCACGTCGCCAACGTGGTAGTGATAGATGCAGTAGGAAATCAGGAAGGCGATCGAAACCGCGAACGCGCTCAGCATGAACGCGCGATGGGCATGCACGCGGCGGCGGCGAATCGCGATGAAGCCTCCCACCAGCAGCGCGGCCGCCGTGGCGTTGAGGATCGCGTCGAGCGGCGCGAGCTTGTCGTAGGAAAACATCAACCCCTGAAGATCGGCGGGCCGCGGGTGGCGACCCGTCGACCATCTCAGCGCATTGCGACCTCGCGCACAACTTATGCCACGGCGCGGCCGTGGCGGAGTAGGCGGCCGGGCAACGGCCCGTCCGGCGCGATGGCGTCGTGCCCGTCGCGGCGCAGCACGGTGCCGTTTACGATGAGGGCGTCGATGCCATAGCCGTCGGCGACCAGCCGATCTGCGCCTGACGGTAGGTCATTGATCCGACGCAACCGGCCGCACGCGATCTTGTCCGGGTCGAAGACCACCACGTCGGCGGCCATCCCGGGCGCCAGCCGTCCGCGATCGCTAATCCCGAAGACTTCGGCCGGACGCGCCGTGAGCATCCACACCGCGCGCTCGATCGGGATCGCCTTGCGCTCGCGCACCCAGTGGCCCATCAGGTAGGTCGAGAAGCACGCGTCGCAGAGCTGGCTTGCGTGGGCGCCGGCGTCGGACAGGCCGACCACCGTGTGCTTCGCGTTGAGCAGCGCGAGCACCTCGTCCTCTTCGTAGTTGAACAGCGCGATCCTGAAGCGCGCTTCGAGCTTTGTCTCGAGCCCGATATCGAGCATCACATCGATCGGGTCCGTGCCGCGCCGGCGCGCCAGCTCGGCCAGGTTGCTCTCCTCGAGTTCCGGACGGCCTGGGTAATACGACACCCAACTGCGCTCCCAGCGGTCGGCGAATCTGCCTTGCGAATTTATCCCGATCTTGGCCTTGAATGCGGCACGGAATTCGGGGTCGGCATAGACTCTCATCTTGCCGTCGAAGTCGGCCGCCGAGATCTGCTTGAACAGCGACATGCTCTCGAAGATGAACGGCTCCTTGAGGGTCATCTCGAAGTTGAGCGGGCGGCAGGCGACCTGCGGGATGATCCGCATCCCCTGCTCGCACAGCTCCTGCGACTGGGCGAGCAGGCGGCGATGGCCGTCGTTGTTGCCGGTCATTCCGGCGAGCAGCGCGGTCCAGGTGATGGTGCGGCCGGTCGCGCGCGCGAGGTCGGCGAATTCCTTGAGGAACAGCTCGCGCCCGACCGTGGCCTGGATCACTCCGCGACCTTCCTCGCCGAGGACGTTCGCGAGCGCGGTGATCTCGGCCATCTCGGCCCTGCGGCTGGGGACCGGCTTGCCGCTGTAGCCGACGTGGGTCGCCGACTTGGAGGTCGCAAAGCCGAGCGCGCCGGCGCGGAGCGCGCCGCGCACGATCTCGCGCATCCGCGCGATCTCCTCCTCGCTGGCAGATCGTTCCACCGATTCCTCGCCCATCACGTACAGCCGGGTGGGCGTGTGGCCGATTAGCGCGCCGACGTTGATCGCCGATCCGCGGCGCTCGACCGCGTCGAGGTACTGGTCGAAAGTCTCGAAGGGCCACTCGTAGCCGAGCCCCGCTTCGAGCGCCTCCAGGCTCATCCCTTCGACCTTCTCCAGCGTGCGCATGATAAGCCCGCGGTGCTGGGCGCGGGTCGGCGCGACGCCAAAGCCGCAATTGCCCATCACCACCGTGGTCACGCCGTGCCACGGCGAGATTGTCATCATCCGATCCCACAGGATTTGCGCGTCGTAGTGGGTGTGGATGTCGATGAAGCCCGGCGCTACGACGCGTCCACGGGCGTCGATGGTGGTGGCGGCCCTGCCGGGCGCTTCGCCGAGCGCGGCGATCTTGCGGTCCTTGATCCCGACCTCGCCGCCGCACGCGGGGCCGCCGGTGCCGTCGATAATCGTACCGCCCGTTATCTTGAGATCGTAATCCATGCCTGAGAGTCTCCTTGCGCCCGGCCGGTACGCCGCATTTTGCGTCCGGCGCCTTATCGGGAGGCCAGAGGCGGCCCGAGTCCTTGTAACTTATATCGCAGTGTCGCGCGCGCGATCCAGCGCGCGATCTTCGTTGTAAACCCGGCGCCCATCTAGTAGACAAATTGGCAGGAACGGAACTTGTCTGTATCCCCGGCTCCCGCCTCGGGAGCCGCAGCGAGGAGAGGCCATGCTCAAACCCATTATCTCGGCGGATTCGCACATCACCGAACCGCCAAACACCTACATCGACTACATCGAACCCAGGTTCAGGGACCGCGCCCCTCATCTTGTGCGCGACGACCGCAAGGGCGATCTGTTCGTCATCGAAGGACTGTCGCGGCCGATTCCGATGGGACTGGTGGCGGCGGCCGGCAAGCCTGCCGAGTCGCTGACCGCTTTCGGCGTCAAGTTCGAGGAGTTGCATCGCGGCGGATGGGACCCCGAGGCGCGGATGGCCGACCAGGACCGCGATGGGGTGGCCGCCGAGGTCATCTACCCAACGGTCGGAATGCTGCTCTGCAACCATAAGGACTACGATTACAAGAAGGCCTGCTTCGACGCCTACAACCGTTGGATCGCCGAGTACTGCGCGGCCCATCCGGATCGCCTGATTGGCGTGGGGCAGACCGCGATGCGCTCGGTCGAGGAAGGCATCGAGGATCTGCGCCGCATCAAGGAGCTCGGGCTTAAGGGCGTGATGATGTCGGGCAATCCGCAGGTCGAGGACTACGACAGCCCGATCTACGATCCGTTCTGGGAGGCCGCGATCGATTTGGGCCTGCCGCTCAGCTTCCACATCCTGACCAGCCGCGAAGACGCGATCGGACGCGCGCGCGGACCCAAGCTCAACAGCTTCCTCTCCATTATCCGTGGCAATCAGGACATCATCGGGATGCTCATCCTCTCGGGCGTTTTCGAACGCCATCCCAAGCTCAAGATCGCATGCGTCGAAGCCGACGCGGGCTGGGTGCCGCACTACATGTACCGGATGGATCATGCCTACGAGCGACATCGTTATTGGCTGACCGCTGGCACGATCTCCAAGATGCCTAGTGAGTATTTTCGGGAGAATATCTATCTGACCTTCCAGGACGACTGGGTAGCGTTCCAGATGAAAGACATGTGCAACATCCGGCGTCTGATGTGGGCCAACGACTTTCCGCACAGCGACTCGACCTGGCCGCATTCGCAGGAACTGCTCAAGAAGCATACCGCGCACATGAGCGAGGAAGAGAAGAACTGGGTGCTGCACGACAACGTCGCCGAGCTCTACCACCTCGGCATCTAGGCCGGACAGTCAAATCGGATCACACGGCGCGGCGGCGCTGGCTCCCTTGGCCGGCGCCGCCGTTGCCTTTGGCGACTATGAAGTGCCGCCGAAAGGCTTCTCGAACCAGGCGACGTCCCAGTAGCGGCCGAACTTGCGACCGTTTTCGGTGAACAGCGCCACCTGTGTGAAGCCGAAGCGTCGGTGAAGCGCGACCGAGGCCGCATTGGGCAGCGTGATTCCGGCCATCGCGCGATGGATGTCCTGGCCGCCGATCGCGTCGAACAGCGCCTCGTACAACCGAGTGCCGACTCCCCGGCCTTCCATCCCGGACGCGCAGTAGATTGTGGTCTCCACCGAGGTCTCATACGCGCGCTTGTGATGGAACGGCATCGAGCCGGCGTAGGCGACCACAACGCCCGCCTGCTCGGCGACGAACAGCCGATAGCGCCCACCGCCGGCGAAGCCGTCGAACCATGGTGTGCGCGTTTCGACGGTGTAGGGCTCAACGTCGAAGGTGATCGGGGTATTCCGAATAAAATAATTGTAGATCTCGGTGATTGCAGCGAGGTCCCCGCGAATTGCGGGCCGAATCGTGATGTCCGCCGCCATGGTGCTCGCCCCTGATACCGCCGCGTTGCCGACGACCTCATTGTTGCGCCCGCGCCGTGGAATCGGAAGCGGGATGGCCGCGGGAAAGCCGCCCGTGCTATAGACGGCGGCGGACGGGCTTCCAACGAGCTAACGCGGTGCACGATGAAGATCCTGGTGATGGGCGCGGGCGCCGTCGGCGCCTATTACGGCGCGCGGCTGCAACAGGCGGGCGAGGAGGTGGTATTTTGTGCGCGTGGCGAGAACCTGCGCGTGCTCCGCGAAGGCGGACTGGAGGTTAAAAGCTTCAAGGGCGATTTCAGCCTGCGCGTCACCGCGACTTCGCGTCCGGCCGAATTCGCTCCCTACGACCTGGTCCTGTTCTGCGTCAAAACCTACGACACCGAAGACGCCGCCCGGGAGCTCGCCGGATGTCTCGCGCCGCAGGCAACCGTGCTCACGCTCCAGAACGGCGTCGAGAACGAGGCCGTTCTGGCCGGTATCTTCGGCGCCGACGCGGTGATGGCGGGTAACGCGCGCGTCAATGCGGAGTTGGCCGCGCCGGGCAAGCTGATCCACATAACGACCGGCGTGATTCAGTTCGGGCCGCTCGACGGGCGCCTCGGCGAGCGCGCGCGCCGCGTCGCCGCCGTCTTCGAGCGCGCCGGAATTCTCGGTGAGCTGACCCCCCGCATGCGCATGCTGCGCTGGGAGAAGCTGTTGTGGAACGGGGCCTTCAACCCGGTGACGGCGCTGAGCCGCCGATGCGTCGGGGACGTGATCGACACGCCCGAAGGGCTGGCAACCGTGCGCGCCCTGATGCGCGAAATCGTGGCGGTGGCGCGCGCCGAGGGCGCCGAACTAAGCGAGGCGGACATCGAGCGCCAGATCGGCCGTTCGTTTACCCAACTGCGCGCGGTCAGGCCCTCCACCTTGCAGGACCTCGAACGCGGCAAGCGGCTGGAGCATGACGCGCTTACCGGCGCAGTGATCCGCGCTGCCCGCCGCCGCGGTATTCCGGTGCCGGTGACCGAAACCGTGCACGCGCTGCTTAACCTGCTCGACCGCTATCGCGAAAGTTCCGTGCATTGATCGCGCGATAAGCGGCGCTGGATTTGCCACGCATTGGCGCTAGGATTGAGGCCACAGGCCGCGCGGCGTGCCGGATGGACGAGCCAGCCAAGCCGAGCGCAAGGGAGGACCGAGATGGCGAGCGTCACACAACTCGGATATCTGGGTATCGGCGTGAGCGAGCTTGCGCGATGGGAGCACTTTGCCAGCGAAGTGCTCGGCCTCCAGGTCAACGGCACCGACTCCGACGGCTCGATGTTCCTGCGGATGGATGAATATCACCATCGCTTTATCCTTCTGCCCGGCGGCCCCGACGATGTCGCGTTCGTCGGATGGGAAGTGCGCGACCAGCCGGCGCTCGACGAAATCCGCCGGCGCCTAAGCGCCGGCGGCGTCGAGGTCGCCGAAGCTACGCCCGAAGAGACTCGCGCGCGGCGGGTGGTCGGTCTCATCAAGCTTAGAGATCCCAGCGGCGTCCCGACCGAAATCTACTTCGGCCCGCTGATGAACTTCGAACAGCCGTTCAAGTCGCCGCGCGCGATTTCGGGCTTCGTCACCGGCGAGCAGGGGATGGGCCACATCGTGGTGCGGGTGGACGATGCGGCACGCAGCCTGCACTTCTACCGTGACCTGCTCGGCATGCGGATCAGCGACTTCATCGACATGCGCTCGCATCGCAGCGGCCAGTCGCTGAGCCTCACCTTCATGCACTGCAACCCGCGTCATCACTCGATCGCCTTTGGCGTGATTCCGGCAAGGAAGCGCCTGATGCACTTCATGCTCCAGACGCGCAGCGTCGACGACGTCGGCTCGACTTACTATCTTTGCCAGGATCGCGGAATCGAAATCTCGGGCACACTCGGCAGGCATACGAACGACCACATGATGTCGTTCTACCTGCGCTCGCCGTCGGGCTTCGAGGTCGAGTACGGATGGGGCGCGCGAGTGGTTGACGACGCGACCTGGCAGGTGCAAAAGCACGAGGCCCCCAGCATTTGGGGCCATCGCGGGTCGCTCGCGCCGATGCCGACGAAGCAGGCGCCGGTGTAGGCACGACGGCTAGGCGCGCTGATTGTAGGTGTTCATCGCGCGCTCGAGGCCGGTTGCGATTATGGCTTCGACCGCCTCGGCGGCGCGCGCAATGACGGCTTCGTATTCCTGGCGCTGACGCCCGCGTACGACGTGCAGCACGTAGTCCTTGGCATCCTCGTCGCGTGCCTGATGCCCGATTCCGACGCGTACCCGGATAAATTCAGGCGTATCCAGCGAGGCGGCGATCGAGCGCACGCCGCGGTTGCCGGCGTCGCTGCCGCCGCGCTTGAGCCGGAGCTGCCCGAAGTTGAGGTCGAGGTCGTCGTGGACCACGATCAGCCGTTCGGGCGGAATCTTGTAGTAACCCAGCACCGCGGCCAGGCAATCGCCGCTGAGGTTGTAGTACGTCTGCGGCTTGACGAGCAGCGTCTCCTGGCCGTCCACGCGCACCTCGGCAAGCAGCCCCTTGAACTTGCGCCGATGGAACCTGGCACCGCGAGAATCGGCCATATGTTCGACGACGAGGAAACCGATGTTATGGCGCGACCAGTGGTACTGTTCGCCCGGATTGCCGAGCCCCGCGACGACCCATCGCGCGTGCGAGCGCGGCTCGGCCGACGCGCTCTCCTTGCGCGCGCCTGCCGAGCGGAAGGCGGCAACGATTCGCCCGAGCCGGCTCATCGCGTCGCATCCCCCGCGCCCATCGCGCCCTAGGAGCGCGCGCGGCCGTTGCTCGGCGCAGGGGCGAACGCGGCGGCCAGCGGCTCGAGCGCTTTGAACAATGCGCCCATCTCGGCCGGCGTTCCGATTGAGATGCGCAGCGCGTCGGGCCACGAACGGAAATAGCGCACCAGGATTCCGCGCCGGCGCAGCGCGGCGGCCAGTGGTCCGAGGTCGCGCCCCGCCATCCGCGCGAGCACGAAGTTCGCGCTCGACGGCGGAACCTCGAAGCCCATCCGGCGCAGGCGCTCGACGACCGCCGCGCGCGTGCGCTTGACGCGCTCGACGTTGCGGCGCATCCAGGCCTCGTCGTCGAGCGCGGCGGCCCCGGCGGCGATCGCGACACGGCTGAGGTTGTAGGAATCCTTGACCTTGCGCAGTTGCTCGACAATCGCCGGGTGCGCGAAGCACAGTCCCAGGCGCATACCGGCGAGCGAATACGACTTCGACAGCGAGCGCAGCACGAGCACGTTGGGCAGCCGGCGCACCAGGCTGAGCGCATTTTCCTCGGCGAAGTCCACGTAGGCCTCGTCGATCGCGAGCAGGCGCGGTCGAAGCCGCCGCGCCAGCCGCTCCAACGTGCGGCGCGGCGTAAGCGTGCCCGACGGCGAGTTCGGATTGCACACGATCGTGAGCCGCGCGCGCGCCCGCACCAGCGCCTCGAACGGCAGTTCGAAATTGGGGCCGAGCGGCGGCGTGATCGCGTGCGCTTCCTGGACGGCGGCGAGCGTGTCGTATAGCGAATAGGTCGGCGTTGCCCACGCGACCCGGTCGCCCGGTCCGAGCGTTGCGCGGAAGAGCATCGCGAGCAATTCGTCCGAGCCGTTGCCCGCGAGAATCATTCGCGGCAGCACGCCGAAGCGGCGCGCGGCGGCCGCGACGAAGTCGTCGGCCTGCGGTGCCGGATAGAGCTTCAGCGCGCTTCCGAGCACTGCGTGCGCGACCGCGCGCCGCACCCGCGGCGAGGGCGGATAGGGATTCTCGTTGGTGTTGAGCTTTACCAGGTGCTCGCCAGGCCGCGGCTGTTCGCCCGGCACGTACGGCGCCATCCTCTGAATTGCTTCGCGGAACATCGTGGAGTCTGCTAGGCGCGGCGAGCGGCCTTGCGTATGGGCGCGCGCCGCATCGCACCCGCCGAGCGCGGTTGCGGCGCGGTCGATTCAAAGAGCCAGCGGAGATACGGGGCGGAACCGGCGGCGGGCGCGAGCGCCAGGACCTCCGGCACTTCGTAATTGTGAAGCTCGGCGACGCGGCGCTCGAGGCGCCCGAGCAGGGCCGCGCGCGTCTTGATGATCAACAGATACTCGGGCTCGTCCTCGACGGAGTCGCGCCAACGATAAACCGAGCGGATCGGGCCGACGATATTGACGCAGGCCGCGAGTCGTTGGTCGACCAGCGTGCGTGCGATGGCGCGCGCCTGGCGCTCGTCGCCGGCGGTGACAAGGGCGATTCTTGCTTGCGCCGCACGCATCGATCCTGCTCCGCGCCTGTACTTTAGCGGCCGTCGGCCAGCAGTCCAAGCCGGCGCAGAACGCCCGCCGTCGCCGGGCACGGCGTCGCCCGATCTCCGCGCGCGTGTAGCAGTTCGAGATGCGCGGCCAGCAGAAGGACGTCGCTCCAGCGGTCGACGTCGTACCATCCGGGTCCGAGCGCGTAACGGACGCGGCGACGGCGCATCCGCGCTACCGTCTGCGCCAGCACGCGTCTCCCACCCCACCTTATGCCGTGAAAGATGTCGGGCAGCGCGCCGCGTGCGCCCACCAGGTAGTAGCCGCCGTCGAGGCTCGGAGCGAGGACCACCGGAGCTCGCCGCAGCAGAGCGACACTGCGCGCCAGCAGCCGGCTCGGCAATGTCGGCGTGTCAGTGCCGAGGAGGACGGCGCCATCGCGACAATAGGGGGTGAGCGCGCGCGCCATCCGCGTGCCGAGGTTCCCCCCGCCCTGGTCGATAACTTCGGCGCCGCAGCGATGCGCGAGATGCCGAAAATAGGGGCTGCGCCGCGTGTCGGCGGCAGCGCTGGCGGCGATCACGAGTCGCGCCGGACCAAGGGTCGCGCATTTCGCCAGGGTATCGGCGATAAATGCGTCCGCGAGCGCAGCGGCCGATTTGCCGCCCAGCCGCGGAATCAGCCGGGTCTTGGTGCGCCCGGGAATCGGCTCGCGGCAGAACACAATGAGCGTCGGGCTTCGACTCATATTCCGGCGCCGACGATCACGCTCAGTTCGCCGAAGGACCGCCGCCGCCGTCGGGACTTGGTCCGCCGCCTTTGCCGTTGCCGCCGACGCTCTGGCCGACGCCCTGCATGATGTTGATCGGGAGCTTGAGAATGTAGGTGAAGAAGTGCGCCACCGACGTAATCGGCATCGGCACCACGCGCGGATCACCCAGCGGCCCGCTGACCTTGAAGTAGGCGGCCAGCAGATGGTTGGCGGCAAGGCCTTCGCCAATGATCGGCACCTGCGACATCAGCCAGTTGACCGTCTTGAACGGCGCCATCCCGACCTCCATGTCAACCACGTTGTCGCTCAGGCGCACGTGGCCCCGCGCCGAGATGTTCATCACCGGGCCGCGCAGGAGCAAATTGTCGCTGTAGAAGTCGCCGTTGTCGCCCTTGAAGTCGGCGGTCAGGGTTTCAAAGGGGACGCCGTTGACGCGCGGGTCCGGGACCTTGGCCGACAGCCAGGTCTTCAGATCGATCAGACCCAGCACGCGCGACAGCAGGGCGAACTTGTACAGCACGCCCTTGCTGACATCGACCGAGATGGAGCCGTTGAGAGTGCTGAAGAAGTCAGTGTCAGCGTTGGCCCACACATCGAAGGAGGACTTCAGCCGGCCGCGCAGCGGCGGCGCAGCAGAGGAATCGGCGAGCCTGAACAGCGGGCCGACCCGCATCGCATCCGTGCGGCCCTTGATATTGATCCAGTTGTCACGGCCGCGCCCGCTAAGTTCGAGGTTGGTCCGACCCTCGAATACGGTGGCGCCGAAATTGTACACGCGCCAGTCGCCATTGGCCTTGCGCTCGAAGTCGCAGCTCACGCGCGACATCGGCAGTCGCGCCAGCCGGGCTTCGTTGGCGACCACGTGTCCGACCGCCGGCAGGGGCCAGAAACGCGCGGGCGGGCTGGCCGACCACGGCACTCTGACGAACCGCATCACTTCGAGATCGAGTCGCGCGGCGTTGGCGTCGATCCTGAGCACCGGATGCTCGAGGTCGGAAACGCCGAGCGAGAAGTCCAGCGGCGAGCCCTCCAGCTTGGCCCCCATGATCGCGAGCAGCAGCCCGCGCCCGTCGAAGGTCAGCGTTGCCGACTGGGCGACGATCGGAGCGCGCAGAAAGCCGAAGTGGATCTCGCCGCCGCCCATCGTCAGCCGCCCCTGCGCGCGCAGCCCGTCGGGGCGCCGCGAGTCGCCCACGATCGTGAGCGAGCCGCCGATGGGGCCGCGGACGGCGATATCGTCAGGGCTGATCAGCAGTGGGAGCCATTGCTGGGCTTCGATCTGATGGAGTTCGACGGTTAACCGCCGCGGCTTGACCACGGCTGCTTTGAAAGCAAACTGGCCATCGAGCACAACGTTGGCGGGCGCCCCAGGGCGCGATGCCGATGCTGCCGAAACATGAGCCAGCTCGATCGCTCCCGGTGTGAGCGTCGCCGTGCCACCCACCAGCGCAATCGCCTGCGGCAACCCTTTGGCCGCCACATTGAAGCCGCTGGTATCGACCTGGATCCGGTAGTTCGCCGGGGGCGCCGGCGCGTCGGGATCGAAGGTGCCGGAAGCGCTAAGCTGCACCGGCGCCGTCCCGCTCAGGCGCTCGATTTGTTTGGCCGCGACGGCGCGCCCGAGCGCCGGGAAGAGCCGGCGTGCGGCCGGATAGAGCTCGCCGAGGTCGAGCCGTCCGCGCAGCCCGACCTTGTAACGGAGCGCGCGCTGTCCGGGGGAAAAGTCAAGCTCAACATTGGCGTTTTCGAACGACGAGCGTCCCAGTGTCGCCGAGCCCTGGCTCACCGTCAGCCGGTGCTTCGCGTACGAGATTTGCGCGTCGACCTTAAGTTGCGACGGCAGGTCGGGATCCGCGGGCAGCCCGATACTGACGCCCTTGAGCCGCGCCGACGCTGTCAGGTTGCCGAGCAGCGCGCCGGGCGTCATCGCGAGCTTACTCAGCGGCGCCTGATAGGTGGCGCCTTCAATCGTAATCTGTCCGGAGACCAGCCGCGCGGCGACTTCGGCCAGCTGCCGCGGCAGGCTGCGCGCCGCGCTCAGGCCCGACTTGAGCTTCGCGAGATCAATCTGCGCCGTAGCCAGGCGCGTGTTCAGCGAGGCGTTCGGCGCATAAGGGTCGTTGAGTGTGGCGTTGGCCGATATCACGGTCGCGTCGCGCACGCGCACCTCGATTCCGGCCAGCGCCACGCGCTGCGCGGAAACCGCAAAGAGCGTTCTGAGTGAACAATTTCCGAAGTCGAGCTTGCGGGTTAACTGCGCGCCGCCAAGGGCGAGGTTATCGATGCTTAGGTTGGCGCTGCCGTCCACTTCACCGTCGGCGCGCAGCACGAAGTGCAGCTCGCCGTGCACGAGGCCGCCTACCGTCAAGCCGCCACCCACGGGCTGTTGAAGCTTGCCGTCCCAGTACCAGAGTTCGCCGCTGGCCGCTACCTGGCCCGCGCCGCGCGCGGCCGTGTTGATCGTCGCCCGCCCGCTGACCTGGAGACCCTCGAGCGGTGTTTCGCTGTGCGGCGCGATAAAGCCGACGGTCCACACGTGCGAGCCGCGATGCTCAGGCGCCGCGGTCAGCGAGAAATCGCGGAGCAACAGGGCGCCGCTTTCATCGACGACCTTGGCGTCGGCGATGGTGATGCGTCCGACCAGGCCGGAGAACTCGCGAAACTCCCGGTCGATCGCGGCCACCGCGGCGTTATCCAGCCGCGGCAGCGCAGTGAGAGTGAATGTCCCGGCAGGGGCCGGCACGCGAACTTGCGGGTGGACCACGACGATCCGGCGCAGCGGCAGCCCGCTGTTCCAGATAAGTGCATGGTAGCTTACGACGACGTGGATGCTGTCGGCGGCGACCAGTTCGCGCCCGGCGTGCCGCATGCGCGGACGCTCGAGCACCAGGTTGAGATGCACGCCGAAGCCCAGGCGACTGTGGGCCGCGACGATCTGGTAGCCGGTGCGCTCCTCAATATGGCGCAGGACCGCTTCGACCAGGCGCCCCTGGTTGCGGAGGACTGCCGCGGCTAGCCCGAGAGCCAGCACGCATAGGACCAGCACCACAATCGCGGCGGCGCGAACGAGTCTCATCGGGCCCCGTCAGGATACAGGCGTGCCCCGGCCGTGAGCCCCGCGCCGGTGTGCACGCCACAGGCTCATTTGCCTTCGGCCGCTTCGGCGGCGCCGCTCGCGTTCTCCATCCAGCCCGCTCGATGCTTGCTGCGCAGGGCGGTCTTTAGGATCCGGTTGCGCAGGCGCACCGAGCGCGGCGTTACCTCGACCAGCTCTTCTTCGTCGATCCACTCCAGCGCGGCGTCGAGCGTCATCACACGCGGCGGACTCAACCTGATGGCTTCGTCGTGGCCGGCCGCGCGGATGTTGGTGAGTTTCTTCTCCCGGCACACGTTGACCGGCAGATTGGTCTCGCGCGCGTGTTCGCCAACGATCATCCCCTCGTACACCGGCTCGCCGGCGCCGATGAAGAACACGCCGCGTTCCTGGAGATGAAAGATCGCGTAAGGCGTAGCCGTGCCCTCGCGGTCGGAGATCATCGCGCCATTCTGACGCGAGCGGATCGCGCCGCACCATGGGGCATAGCCGTTGAACACCGAATGCATCACGCCAGTGCCGCGAGTATCGGCCAAGAACCGTCCGCGGAAGCCGATCAGCCCGCGCGCCGGGATGTCGTATTCTAGTCGCACTCGGCCGCTTTGATGGGTGGTCATTGTGCGCATTCGACCTTTGCGCGCTGAGAGCAGTTGCGTGACCAGTCCGATGTGCCCCTCAGGAATGTCGACCACCAGGAATTCCATCGGTTCGAGAACCGCACCGCCCTCGGTGCGGGTCACCACCGTGGGCTTGGAGACCTGCAACTCGTAACCCTCACGGCGCATGGTCTCGACGATCACCGCCAGCTGCAACTCTCCGCGCCCCATCACGCGCCACGAATCCGCGCTTGCCAGCTCGACCCGGATACTGACGTTGCGGCGCGCTTCGGCTTCGATGCGGGCGCCCAGCTTGCGCGAAGTGACAAACTGACCTTCGCGCCCGGCCCACGGCGCGTTGTTGACCGAAAAAGTCATCGCGACCGTTGGCTCGTCAACCCGCACTGCGGGCAGCGGCCGCGGATTTTCGGGGTCGGTGATGGTTTCGCCGATTTCGATGTCCTCGATCCCGGCGACCATCACGATATCGCCCGCCTGTGCGGCAGCCAGCTCGATCCGGCGCAGCCCGCGCCATCCGTAAAGATGCGCGAGCTTGCACGCCGTGCGCGAGCCGTCGAGCCGGCTCAGCGCGCAGGTTGCGCCGACGTTGAGCGTTCCCGCAACCAGGCGCCCGATCGCGAGCCGGCCTACGTAGTCGTCGTAGTCGAGGTTGTTCGCCTGGAACTGGAGCGGCGCCGCGGCATCGGCCTCAGGGCCCGGCAGATGCTTAATGATCGCTTCGAAAAGCGGCGCGAGGTCGGCGCCCTGGGCGTCAGGGTTCGTCAGAGCAACTCCCGCACGGGCGTTGGTATAGAGAACGGGGAAGTCGAGCTGATCCTCGGTTGCGCCAAGGTCAATGAAGAGGTCATAAACCTCGTCGAGCACCTCTGCCGGTCTGGCGTCCGCGCGGTCGATCTTGTTGATGCACAGCACTGCGGGCAGGCCGGCCTCGAGCGCTTTGCGCAAGACGAAGCGGGTCTGCGGCAGCGGCCCTTCGGAGGCGTCAACCAGCAGCAGGATGCCGTCCACCATCGCAAGCGTGCGCTCGACTTCGCCGCCGAAGTCGGAATGGCCGGGTGTATCGACGATATTGATGCGCACGTCGCGCCACACGATCGAGGTATTCTTGGCCATGATCGTGATGCCGCGCTCGCGCTCGAGAGCGAAGGAGTCCATCACGCGCTCGGCGACCTGCTCGTTGGCGCGGAAAACGCCCGACTGGCGCAGCAGCGCATCAACCAGCGTGGTCTTGCCGTGGTCGACGTGAGCCACGATGGCGAGGTTGCGGATATCCTGGCGTCGCATCCGGAGAATCGATCTTGATAATTGAACGGCGCGGCCGGGGCGCTTTTCGCGCCGGTCGCGCCTGCCACGAGTCTACCCGCCCCGGTCCGTAGTGTAAACGCGGGCGGCCGCACAGCGCCGCGCGGCTCTAAAGAAATGTGACAGGCGCGGGTTTACAGCGCGGCCGACCCGCCGTTCGACGGTGCGCCCGGCGCAGGGGCGGCGGGCGGGGCACCCGAAGGCGGGGGGAGGCCCGGCGGCGTGGCGCCGGGCAGTGCCTCCGGCGAACGGAGCCGCTTCTGTTCGTCGCGCTCGAGCCGCTCGAGCAACTGCTCCACGTCCTTGACCTCGACGATTTGCCAGCGCCCGTCCTTGCGCGCCATGCGGATGTTCCATTCGCGGCCCTTGTTGTCACGAAAATCGGTCCATGCGGTGTCGCCGGAGCGATGGAGCAGGACAATCGCACCCGCTACCGCCGCCGCCGGCATCTGGACGTCGCGCGCGCCGTCGTCCACCTGGCGCACCGCCCAGGTTTTCAACACCGCCGCCGTCGGCTGCGCCAGCAGATCGACCGCGCCCTTGCCGACCAGGGCCCCCAGCACCCCTCCGCCGCCCTTGTCGGCGTTCTGCTGCACCATCTCGTAGCCCGCATTGCGCACGAGGCTGGTGAAGTCGACGAACTGCGCTGCGGCCGCGCCGTCGCGCGCGTCGATCGCCTGCTTGAGCTGGAAGACCGCCCATGACGGGGTGCCGGGAACGTAAAGCAACGCCCAGCCGGCGATCACGATTACGATCAGGACTCCGATGGCGTGGCGCCACAAAAAGCGAAGCATCGCGTCCATTGTCCGTGAGGCGAACGGCAGTGTCGAGACACGCGCGCCGGCGGAGCGGCCGTGCGCGAGCAGTTTGGCCAAGGCACGCCGGTCAGGTGCGCGACAGCATGCTTGCGGCGTCGCGATCCAGCATCCAGATGACTTCGCCGTCGTCGGGCGCGACCAACTGGGCCGGGAAGCGATCGGGATCGCGAGGCCCTTCGAGCGCGTTTTTTACCGCTTGCGCCTTCTCGGCCCCCGCCACCAGGAACATTACCCGTGCGGCGTTGTTGATCGCCGGCGCCGTCAGGGTCACGCGGCGCGGCTGCGGGGCGTCAACTTCCACCGCAACGGCGATTCGCTCGCGCTCGTGGAGCGCCGGGCTGCCTGGGAAGAGCGAGGCGGTGTGGACGTTGTGGCCGAGCCCGAGCAGGATCAAGTTGAAGCGCGGAAATTCGCCCTCGCCGAGTCCAAGGCACGAGCGGATTTCCTCCTCGTAGGCCCGCGCAGCCTCTTCCGGAGGCCTTTCGCCGCGGATGCGATGCACCTGATCGGGACGCAGGCCGAGCCGGCTGAGCATCGTGCGGTTGGCCATCCCGAAGTTGCTCGCTGGATCGTCCGGCGGCACGCATCGCTCGTCGCCCCAGAAGAACTGTACTTCCTTCCAATCCACGCTGAGGCGAAAGCGTTCGGCCAGCAGCTCGTAGGTGGCGGCCGGCGTGGAGCCGCCCGAGAGGCACAGGTTGAACTCGCCATGCGTGCAAATTGCCTCGCCGGCGAAATGGACAATTTCCTCCGCCGCGTGCACGTAGAGCGCCTGCGCGTCGTCCAGGATGATCAGTTGAGGTTCTGCCATGATGGTTCACTCAAACCCAGGCGCGGCCAGGCGGCGGTTAGGTCTGTGCAAAACGCAACGGCGGCGGCTCCTCTCAGTGCGCCAGCAGCCTGAGCGCGCGCTCGACCACATTCTCCACGGTGAAACCGAAATGCTTGAGCAGATCCTGGAAGGGTGCCGACGCCCCGAAGGTTGTCATCCCGAGAACGTCGCCCTCCAGCCCCACCCATCGAAACCACGGCTGTGGCACCCCGGCCTCGATCGCAAGTCGGCGGCGATTGGCCGGCGGCAGCACGGAGTCGCGGTAGGCGGCGTCCTGCCGCTCGAACAACTCGAAGCTCGGCATACTCACCACGCGCACGGCGCGCCCGCGCCTTTCGAGTTCGGCCTTGGCTCCGACCGCGAGCTGCAACTCGGAGCCG
Organism: Candidatus Binataceae bacterium; assembly: GCA_035650475.1. NCBI lineage: Bacteria > Candidatus Binatota > Binatia (SeqCode) > Binatales (SeqCode) > Binataceae (SeqCode) > Binataceae bacterium (SeqCode). Next base: position 165,736 of record DASRHP010000001.1, on the reverse strand, counting down.
GAGGCGATGAGGACGATCTCGGCCGCGCGCCCCGGCGTTTCGCATAGCACGTAGGCGCCGCGCGCCAGCGCGCTCGCCGGTGCCATCGCGGTGCGATCGAGCGTCGGAATTTTCTGACGGCTGAGCGCGAACAGCACCGGGCCGTGTCGATGGGTCATCGCTATCCGCCACGCCTCGGCGGCTTCGTTCGCGTCGCCCGGGCGAATCACGGTCAAGTTGGGGATCGCGCGCAGAGCGGCGAGATGCTCGACCGGCTGATGAGTCGGGCCGTCCTCGCCCAGCCCGATCGAATCGTGGGTGAAAACGTAGATGACCCGCAGGCCCATCAGCGCCGCGAGCCGGATCGACGGTCGGCAGTAGTCGGTGAAGACCAGGAAGCTCGAGCCGTAGGGGATAAGGCCGCCGTGGAGGGCGATCCCGTTGAGAATCGCGCACATCGCGTGCTCGCGGATGCCGAAGTGGAGATTGCGACCCGCGTAGTTGCCCGCGAGGAAACTGCCGCCGCCTTCAACGTCGACGAAGGTCGATTCGTTAAGATCGGCTGCGCCGCCGAACAGATTCCATACTCGCCTTGCGATCGCCTGTTCGGCGCGCGAGGCCGACTCGCGCGTCGCCAGCGTGTCGGTGGGAGTGAACTGCGGCAGTCCGGCGTCCCATCCCGCAGGCAGCTCGCCGGCCAGCATCGCCTTGAACTCGGCCGCTTCCGCCGGATGCTCTTTTGTGTAGCGCTCGAAGCGGCGGTTCCAGTCGGCTTCGAGCTCGCGCCCGCGCGCTCCGCACTCGCGCATGTGACGCAGGGCCTCGTCAGGCACGTAAAACGGCGGCTCCTCGGGCCATCCGTAGTTGCGCTTGGTGAGCTTCACCTCCTCGACCCCGAGCGCTTGGCCGTGGGCCTTCGAGGTGTCCTGCCGGTTGGGACTGCCGTAGCCGATGTGCGAGCGCACGCGGATGAGCGAGGGGCGCTGCTCCTCGGCGATCGCGTTTTCGATCGCGTGCGCCACCGCGTCGAGGTCGTTGGCGTCCTCGACCGCCTGGGTATGCCATCCGTAGGCCTCGAAGCGCCGGCACACGTCCTCCGAGAAGGTGATATCGGTATGACCGTCGATGGTCACGTGGTTGTCGTCGTAGATATAGACGATGTTGCCGAGCCGCAGGTGGCCCGCGAGCGATGCTGCCTCGCTCGCCACGCCTTCCATCAGGTCGCCGTCGCTGACGATGGCGAAGACGCGATGATCGAACAGGCGCGAAGCGTCGCGCTCGAAGCGGGCGGCGAGGTGCTTCGCCGCTATCGCCATACCGACTCCGTTGCCGAAGCCCTGGCCGAGCGGCCCAGTCGTGGTTTCGACGCCGGGCGTGAGATGGTTTTCCGGATGGCCGGGGGTGATGCTGCCGAGCTGGCGGAAGCGCTGGATCTGTTCGAGCGGCAGGTCGTAGCCGGTCAGGTAAAGCATCGCGTACAACAGCATCGAACCGTGCCCGGCCGACAGTACGAAGCGGTCGCGTCCATACCAGTGCGGATTGGCCGGGTTGTAGCGCATGAAGCGCGTCCACAGCAGGTAGGCAATCGGCGCCATCCCCATCGGCATCCCCGGATGGCCCGAGTTGGCCTTCTGCACCGCGTCGATCGCGAGCACGCGGATCGAGTTGATGCACAGCTGATCGAGATTGGTTTGCGCCGTCTTGCCTTGTTGAGTCGCGAGAGCCACTGTCGCTCCGATTGTCGCGGCGCACACGAGCCGCCGCGGTCTGAACTATTCGCCTATGCGCCAGGCCGCGCGCCGGGATGCGCGTTGCCCATGTCAACCACGCGGCCGGCGCTCGGGCCGTAATGCCGTGCGCTACGCCCGGTCCGCAGGTCCCGCGCAACGCAGATGCGGCTCGCTGCGGCCCGGCGCGGCTTCACCACTGCGAGTTGTCTTCGTCCTCTGGATCGCCCGCTTTATGGCGCATCAGGTTGACCGCCGCCTTGACGCTGCCCTTGTCGCCCTGCCCGAGCGAGGCGACGAACCTCTGCGCCACCATCCGCATCAGCGCTCCCTCTTCGGGATCCAGCTCACTGCCCATCGCGGCCAGCCGTTCCATTGCTGCCCGCAGCGCGGCAAGCGAGCCTGCCAGATCGCCGCGCGCGCGGCACGCGGCCGCTGCCCGTAACCGTTCGCGCACTTCGGCGACGACCGGCCGCGCCCGCTCGCCGACGGTTATCTCCAACTCGCCCAGGTTGTCGGCAAGCTTGAGGAACTGGTCGAGCGCGGCGTCTTCGACAGGCACGTTCCCATCTTCTAACGCATCCGTCACCCGTTGCAAGGACGGCGGCCGCGACCACCGAGCCGCACTGTCGACGAGCGCGGTGAATTATCTTTGCCGAGGGTGATGTAGAACTTGGAGCGCTTTTGATAGAAGATCGGGGACGCAACGCACCAACGGAGGGTTAGCGGGTTTCGATGAGACGCAACGGTGATCGCCGCGTGGTGGTAACCGGCTTGGGCCTGGTCACGCCGCTGGGGACCGGGGTCGAGAAGAACTGGGAGGCGTTGATGGCGGGGCGCTCGGGCATCGGCCGGATCACCCGGTTCGACGTCTCGGACTTTCCCGTGCGCATCGCCGGCGAGATCCACGACTTCAACCCCGCCGACTGGATCGAGAAGAAGGACGTCAAGAAGATGGACCTCTTCATCCAGTACGCGGTCTCCGCGGCCGAACAGGCGATGCGGCAGTCGGGGCTCAAGATCGACGAGAGCATCGCAGAGCGCGTCGGCGTGCTGGTCGGGGTCGGGATCGGCGGCCTGCTCACCATCGAAGAGAACCACCTCTCCTTCCTCGACACGCGGCTCAAACGGATCACGCCGTTTTTCATCCCGAAGCTGATCGCCAACCTCGCCCCCGGCCAGATCGCGATCCGCTACGGCGCGCGCGGCATCAATCTCGCTACCACCAGCGCCTGCGCCTCGGGCAGCCATGCGGTCGGCGAGGCCTTCAGGTTGATCCGCGATGGCTACCTCGATGCCGCGATCACCGGAGGCGCCGAGGCGGCGCTGACCTCGCTCGGCATCGGCGGCTTCATCGCGATGCGCGCGCTGTCCACACGCAACGACGCGCCCGAGGCCGCCAGCCGCCCGTTCGACGCCGAACGCGACGGCTTCGTGATGTCCGACGGTGCGGCGGCGCTGATCCTGGAAGAGCGCGAGCTGGCGCTCAAGCGCGGCGCCGCGATTCTGGCCGAGATCGTCGCCTACGCCGCCAACGGCGACGCCTATCACATGACCTCGCCATCGCCGGAAGGGCAGGGCGCAGGACGCTGCATGCAGCTTTGCCTCGAGGACGGCAAACTCGACCCCAACGAAGTAGATTACATCAACGCCCACGGCACCTCGACTCCGCAGGGCGACGTCGCCGAGACCCAGGCCATCAAGCACGTCTTCGGCGAGCGCGCGGCAAAGATCGCGGTCAGCTCGACCAAGTCGATGACCGGGCATACCCTGGGAGCGGCCGGCGCGATTGAGTCGGTTTACACGGTGCTCGCGATCGCGCGCGGGATGCTGCCGCCGACGATCAACCACGAACATCCCGACCCTGAGTGCGACCTCGATTACGTGCCCAACCGCCCGCGGCCGGCGAAGATCAGGCTGGCGCTGAACAACTCGTTCGGCTTCGGCGGTACCAACACCACCCTGGCCTTCAAGCCCGCCCAAGAGCTGCACGGGAACTAGCCTGATGGGATCGCGAATCGTTGCCACCGGGCGCGCACTGCCGCGCACCGCGGTCACCAACCACGACCTCGCCCGGCACATGGATACTTCCGACCAGTGGGTCCGTACGCGCACCGGAATCGTGCAGCGCCACGTGCTGCGCGGCGGCGAGTCACTGGTTGATATCGCGGCCCAGGCCAGCCGCGTCGCGCTCGAGCGCGCGGGCATCCGCGCGGGCGAGCTCGACGCGATCATCGTCGGCACTGTCTCTTCCGAGTACGGCTTTCCGTCGTTCGCCTGCCAGCTTCAGGAGCGGCTGGGCGCCGACTCGATTCCGGCCTTCGACGTCGCCGCCGCCTGCTCCGGGTTTATCTACGCGCTCAGCGTGGCTGACAACGCGATGCGCGCCGGCGACTACTCGCGCCTGCTGCTGGTCGGCACCGACGCGCTTTCGACGATGGTCGATTGGAGCGACCGCGCGACCGCCGTGCTGTTCGGCGACGGCGCGGGCGCGGTGTTGATGGTCTCCGAGCCGGGGCCGCGCGGCGTGCTCGCGAGCCTGCTCCATTCGGCGGGCCAGTTCGCTGACCTCCTCTCGGTCCGCGCGACCGGTGTGCGCGCCACCTTGGACTCCGACGCGCGGCGGGCTGGCGACGACGCGATCAAGATGAAAGGTCCGGAGCTGTTCAAGATCGCGGTACGTTCGATCGAAGAGGTCACCCGCCGGGTGGTCGAGCGCGCGGGCGAGCGCCTGGAAAACGTCAAGCTGCTCATTCCGCACCAGGCTAATATCCGCATCCTCAACGCGGTGGCCGAGCGGCTCGGCTTCGGCCCCGAGCGCGTATTCACCAATATCGACCGCTACGGCAACACCTCGGCCGCTTCGGTGCCGATCGCGCTCGATGAGGCGCTCGAGGCCGGGCGCATCCACGACAACGATCTCGTGCTGCTCAATGCCTGCGGCGGCGGCCTGACCTGGGGCGCCAACCTGATTCGCTGGTAGCGCGGACGCGGGCGGCATCTTCAGATTGCTGATCGCGGCCCGCGGGCCCGTGCCACGGTGTTTCGCGTTACCACTCCGGGCCGCCTCGGCGCTAAAGTCGGGGCAACCCGGAGGCTGGCGATGGCGGAGCTCGGGATCGTCGAGGGAAGGCTCAGAGTCCGCGATGTGGAACTGGAGATGGTCCGTCGCGGGCGCGGGCCGCTGCTTCTGCTCCTGCATGGCGCCAGCGGGCTTGATCCCAATGGCGAATTTCTCGATTTGCTCGCGCGCCACTTCGAGGTGATCGCTCCGTCCCATCCGGGTTTTGGCAACTCGCCGCTGCCCGATCTTTTCGACAGCGTTGACGACCTGGCCTACGTCTATCTCGATCTGCTCGAGCAGTACGATCTGCGCGACGTCACGCTGGTGGGATTCTCGCTGGGCGGATGGATCGCGGCGGAAGTCGCCGTGCGCTGCGCTCATCGCCTGGCCCGCCTCGTCCTGGTCGGCCCGGTCGGAATCAAGGTCGGCGACCGCGAAACGCGCGACATCCCCGACGTCTTCGCGCTGCCGCCCGACGAGGTGACGCGGCTGCTCTATTACGATCCCAGGCGCCACGCGCCGGATTACTCCACGATGTCCGACGAGCAGCTCCGGATCGTCGCGCGCAACCGCGAATCGCTCGCGCTCTACGCGTGGGAGCCGTACATGCACAATCCCAAGCTGCGCTATCGGCTTGGCCGGCTGCGCCTGCCGACGCTGCTCATTCGGGGTGCGAGCGACGGGCTCGTCAGCCGGCCATACCTGGAAGGCTATTGTGCGGCGATTCCGGGTGCGCGGATGGAAGAAATCGCCGCGGCAGGGCATGTGCCCCAGGTCGAGCAGCCGCGCGCGCTGGCCGAGCGCCTCCTGGCCTTCGCGGCTGGCGCCGGGCGGAGTGAGCCATGAGGACCTGGTTCTTCACCGAGACTGCGTACCCCTATCTGCCCGACGAGTATGATTCGATCCGCGTCAAGCTGCCCAACCGGATCTTCGATCCGCGTATCGGCGCCGAGCTCTACCATCGCTATCTCGACGAGTGGTTGTACGCTGAAGAGATGGGCCTCGAGATCATGCTCAACGAGCATCATCAGACGGCGACCTGTCTCGACCCTGCGGCGCCGATCATGCTCGGCGTGCTCGCCCGCCAGACCAAGCGCGCCCGCCTGCTGATTCTCGGCAATCCAATCGCCAACCGCCGCCAACCCGTGCGCGTCGCCGAGGAGATGGCGTTGGTGGACAACCTCGCGCGCGGGCGAGTCGAGGTCGGCTTTGTGCGCGGCGTGCCGTATGAAATTTCGGCGGCCAACTCGAGCCCGGTGCGGATGAGCGAGCGCTTCTGGGAGGCGCACGACCTAATCCTCAAAGCATGGACGACCCACGACGGCCCGTTTAACTGGGAAGGTCGGTTCTTTCAGCATCGCCAGGTCAACATCTGGCCGCGCCCCTACCAGGAACCGCATCCGCCGGTCTGGATCACGGCGCTCAGCACGGGCAGCGTGCCGGCGGTCGCCGAGCGCGGCTACGTCGTTGCGACCTTCCTCACTGGCTTCGAAGTCGCAAAGAAAATCTTCGACACCTATCGCGCCGCCGCCTCGCGGCTCGGGCGCGAGACGCCGACCGACCGTCTCGCCTACGCCGCGCTGGTGTACGTCGGCGACACCGACGAGGACGGATTTGCCGGCGCGCGCAAGCTGATGTGGTATATCGAGGCCAACCGGGTCGCCCCGCAGTTCGTGATGCCGCCCGGGTACGCACCCGTCGAGGCGATGGTGCAAGCAATGCGCAAGACGGGCTCGCCCTATGACTTCAGCCATCTGACGCTGGAGCGGTTGATGGCGCAGGGCGTAGTATTCGCCGGCAATCCCGATTCGGTCTTCAAGCAGATCAAGACGCACTACGAATACGTCGGCGGCTACGGCCATCTGCTGCTGATGGGGCAGGCCGGTTTCCTCGACCATCGCGAAACCGTCGGCGGCATCAACCGTTTCGCGCGCGACGTCTATCCGCGGCTCCGGGAACTCGCCTGAGGCCGGCTTGCGCGAGATAGCTAAAGTTGTACTTTACATCGGACAACGGCCAGCGCGCGCCCGCTGCGACGCGCGTCTTCGGCAGAGGCGCTGATGCTTGACGGGCAGGTGAAGTGGCCGGAGAACGCCGCGCGGCTTTACCAGCAACTTGGTTGTTGGTGCGGCGAACCGATCGGTAACCGCTTCGATCGTTCGGTGGCGAGCAATCTCGAGCGGATCGCGGTCGTTGACGGCGAGCGCCGAGTGACCTACCGCGAACTGGGAGTGCTGGTGAACCGGCTCGCGCTCCATCTGGCGCGCCGCGGCGTCTCGGGCGGCCGGCGCGTCGTTTTCCAGCTGCCGAACAGCTTGGAGTGCGTGATCGCCTATTTCGCCTGTCTAAAGACCGGCGCGATCCCGATTGCGACCTTGCCGGCCCATCGCCACACCGAGATCGGCCATCTTGCGCGCTTCACCGACGCCTACGCCTGGCTTGTCCCGGATGAGTATCGGCGCTTCGATTACGTCGCGATGGCTACCGAGCTGCGCGGCGCACTGCCCGCGATGCGCGAGATAATCGTTATGGGCGCGCGCGCGGGGGCCGGGATGACGCTGCTCGCGGATTTGCTCGCCGATCCGATCGAGGACCGCGAACCGCTCTCCGCCCTAAAGCGGCTCATGCCGAGCGCCGACGAAGTCGCGGTCTTCCAGCTCTCAGGCGGGAGCACCGGCCTGCCCAAGGTGATCCCGCGCACGCACGACGACTATCTCTACAACTCGCTGCTGCTCGCCGCGAGCTCGGGCTTCGAACGCGACGGCGTGGCGCTGGTCGCGATCCCGATGATGCACAATTTTCCGCTCGCTGGCGCGGTGCAATCGGGGATGCTTTTCGGCGGGCGCGTCGTGCTGGCGCCATCGCCGGAGCCGGAGGTGATCTTTCCGCTGATCGAACGCGAGCGCGTGACGTGGATTTGCGCGGTGCCCGCAATGGCGGTGAGCTGGCTCAACCATCCGCGCTTCAAACACACCGATTTCTCCTCGCTGCGCTCGCTCGCGGTCGGCGGCCAGCGGCTCAATCCCGAGCCCGCGCGGCGCATCCTGAATCTAATCGGCCCGGTCGTGACCCAGGTGTACGGAATGGCCGAGGGGCTGTGCTGCTCGACCCGGCGCGGCGATCCGGAGGAGGTCGTCGTCAACACCCAGGGACGGCCGGTCTCGCCGCACGACGAACTGCGCATCGTGGACGACCAAGATCACGACGTCGCCCCGGGCGAAGTCGGCGAACTTCTCTGCCGCGGCCCCTACACGATCCGCGGCTACTACCGGGCCGCGGAGCACAATCGCACGGCCTTCACCGCGGAGGGCTATTACCGCACCGGCGATCTCGTCCGGATGCATCCGAGCGGCAACCTGATCGTCGAGGGCCGACGCAAGGACGTGATCAATCGCGGCGGCGAAAAGATCGGCGCCGAGGAGGTCGAGGATTTGGTGCTTTCGCATCCGGCCGTGCTCAACGCCGCGGTGGTCGCGATGCCCGACGCGGTGCTCGGCGAACGCGCCTGCGCCTACGTCGTCCTGCGGCCGGGCGCGCGGCTGACCTTCGAGGATCTGGTGCGCCATCTCGACGGGCGGCAGGTGGCACGTTTCAAGTTTCCCGAGCGGCTGGAGATCGTCGAGCGTTTTCCGACCACCGCCGTCGGCAAAGTATCGAAGAAGGACTTGCGCGCCGATATTGCCGCGCGGCTCGCGCGCGAGGCCGCCGCAAGGGGTGAGACGGTTCGATGAGCACGATAATCGATGAGATTCGCGAGGCCTACGCGCCGTTCGGTATCGCGGTCGAGGGCGCCGCGACCTACGGCACGTACTATCGGCTGCGATGCGCACGCTGCGGAGCGCCGCTCGGATCCGTCGGCGACCGGTTGCTGCCCGGGATGGCGCGCGAGCTTGTTGACGGTGAATTCGACCTTTACGCGACGGGGCTCGCCGGATGCGCCTGCGGGCATCAGGCCGAGCGCGCCCGCCTGCTCGATCCTGACCGGACGGCCGCCGCGCAAAGGCGGCTCGCTTAGCCGGCGTTCGCATGACCGCCCACCAGGGGGAGAAACAGCCCGCTTTGCATTGGCTCGCGGCCGAGCGCTAGATTCGAGGCAGCATCCGCTGCGCAACAGAAGGACACCGATATGGCCGCAAGCGACCTGACCGAAGCTGAACACGACGACGGCGTCGGCCGCCGCGGCGCGGGACGGTGGCCGTTTTGGACTGCGATCTATGCCAAGCGCGACCCGCTGCCCGAGCTTTCCTGCAAAGTCAGCCGCCCTGGGTACAGCTTCGACGAAGGCGACGAGTTGCCCGCCGAATACAAAGTGCTGCTGATGAAGATGCTGCGCCACGAAGGCGAGCGCGCGGGCAACAAGAGCTTCCTGGGTCTGATGGGCACGTGCCTGGAAGCGGCCGAGACCCTGGCGCCCGACGCCGAGGCGCGACTTATCAAGTCGGAGTACCTCGCTGAGGAACTCAAGCACGCGATCATGTTCCATCGCATCGCCGTCGGCCTCGATCCCGACTTCGCGTTGCGCGACGTACCCTACGCGCACTACGCTTTCCATCTGCCCAAGGAAACCTGGGCCGACGATGCGCTCTTCCATTTCCTCATCGATCTCAACGGCGCCTTCCATGCTCGCGACTGGCGCGAGTCGAGCTATGTCCCGCTGCGCAAGATTTCCCGCACGGTCGAGCGCGACGAGTTCGGCCATTCCGAGATGGGTTACCACTTTCTCGCCGCGATGTGCGCCGAGCGGCGCGGGCGCGCCCTAGTTCAGGCGCTGCTGCCCAAGTGGTACTCGGCGGCGCTCGACATGTTCGGCCGCTCGGACTCGCCCAACACGCCAAAGTTCATTCAGTGGGGGCTCAAGGGCGTGGGCAACGCCGAGATTCGCGCCGCCTACAAGGAGTACGTCGATCGCAAGCTACTTGCGCTCGGCCTCGACCTTCCCGACGAGCGCCACGGCCGCCGCTTCTTCTAAGGGCGCGCCGCAAAGCTCCATCAGCTCCATTCCCTCGCGCGGAAGTGCGTTGCGAAACTGGCAAACGTGCGGCACGTTTCCACGAGCTCCGGCAAGACCGTGCTCCCCTTCGCTTCAGGGAAGGAGCCGAGGGTCAGGTCGCACAATCGCGATAAGCTCGGATGCTCGATGAGCTCTTCAATCGCCGGGCGCTAATCGTCGTCGGCAAGGGCGGCGTCGGGCGCACTGCGGTCAGCGCGGCGCTGGCACTGGCGCGCGCAAGGCAGGACGCGCGGGTGTTGGCGATGGAGTACGACCGGATGGGGCCGCTGACGGCCGCGCTGGGGCGCGCCAAGCCCAGCCTCGTTCCAGTCGAAGTCGCGCCCCGGCTGTACGCGTTGGTTCTGGACGGCGCGCGCCAGCTCGAGGAGTACCTCGGCACGGTGGTGCCGAACCGCGCGCTGCTGAGGGCGATCGTTCGCAGCCGCGCCTATCGCTACTTCATCGATGCCGCGCCGGGGCTGCGCGAGCTGATTATCATCGGGAAAATCTTCCACGAGCTGGAGCGCCGGCCACCCTCGCCGCCGTGGGACCTGATCGTGCTCGACGCGCCGGCCAGCGGCCAGGCGCTGAGCCTGTTCCGGATGCCGCTTGCGGCGCATCAGACTTTCGGCGGGGGCGTCGTCGGACGCGAAGCGCATAATGTGGCGAGCTTGCTGCGCGACCCGCGCCGCTGCGCCGTGGTGCTGGTAACCGCGCCCGAGCCGTTCGCCGTACGCGAGACCTTGGAAACCTATCACGCGCTGCGCGAGATGGGGCTGACGCTAGGCGCGGTCGTCTTCAACCGCACGCGCGCGCCGCGCTTCGATGCTCCGGCGGCGGCGCGACTGGTGCGGCGGCCGGCGCTGCGCGCCGCGGCGCCACATCTGGACGAGCTCTGCGCGCTGGCGCGCGCCGAGCTCGCGCGCGCGGCCGCGGAACGCCGCGCGATCGCGCTGGTGGCGCGGCGTACCGGCGCGCCAGTGATCCGGCTGGCCGAGTGCGCTGGCGCCGAGGCGGGCGAACTGGTGCGCGCGCTCGCGCGCCAGCTGGTCGCGCCCGCCTCAGCGCCGGGCGCGGGTGGCGCCGGCGCCCGTGCCCGGCGCTGAGGCGCTGGAAACCGCATCGGCCGACCATTACGCTTTAAGCACGCGCCTCGAAGCGGCTGACAAGGCCCTTGTTGGTGCGTGCCTGCGCCGAATTGCCGGCGCGTCCCCGGAGGACCGATGAGCGCAGCTGCAACTCCCGCCGCGGAGGCGAAGAAAAAGTCGCGGCCCCGCGAGCCCTGGATCATCCGAACCTACGCAGGCTTCGGCGACGCCCGCCAGGCCAATCGCCGCTTTCTCGAAAACCTGCGGCAAGGCCAGCGCGGACTCTCGATCGCCTTCGATCTGCCCACCCAGAACGGCTACGACCCTGACGCGCCGGTTGCCGCCGGCGAGGTCGGCAAGGCGGGCGTCTCGATCTGCCACTGGCGCGACATGGAGGACCTGCTCACTGGCATCGACCTTGGCGCGATCAACACCTCGATGACGATCAACGCGACCGCGCCGTTTCTGCTCGCGCTTTACCTGGCGGTCGCCGACAAGCGCGGGGTGCCGTGGAGCGCGCTGCGCGGCACGGTGCAGAACGATTTGCTTAAGGAATTCGTCGCGCGTGGCACCTCGATTTTCCATCCTGAGGTTTCCCTGCGCATCTCGACCGAGCTCATCCGTTTCGCGGTCGAACGGGTGCCCAACTGGAACCCGATCAACTGCTGCGGCTATCACTACATGGAAAGCGGCGCCGGCCCGGCCGAGGAGATCGGCTACACCTTCGGCAACGCGCTGATCATCCTTGATGCGCTGCGTCCGCAGCTCAGCGCCGCGGCCTTCGAGCAGACCGTGCGCCGCATCTCGTTCTTCATCAACAGCGGTCTCGAACTGGTGCCCGAGATTGCCAAGGTGCGGGCCTATTTCAAGCTCTGGCGCGAGCTGTGCCGTGACGAGTACGGAATCGACGGCGTGGCGTTCCGGGCGGGGTGCCAAGTGCGCTCGCTGACGCTGACCGAGCGCCAGCCCGAGCTCAACATCATCCGTATCGCCTACGAGGCGCTGCCGGTGGTGATCTCGGCGGCGGCGCGCGTCAACGCGCTGCAACTGCCGGGCTTTCGCGAGGCGATGGCGCTGCCGGACCAGGCCGAGCAGACGCTCAGCCTGCGCACGCAGCAAATCCTGATGTATGAGACCGGGCTTGCGGAATGGGGCGATATCTTCGAAGGCAGCAAGGTGGTCGAGAAGCTGACCGACGAGACCGCCGCGCGCGCCCGCGCAATTGCGCATACGATGCGCGAGGCGGGCTACGCGCGCGCGATCGCGATGGTTAGCGCGGAGCTGACGCGCCTGCTTGCGGAGCGCCAACAGCGGCTGGAAGCCGGCGAGATCGTTCAGGTCGGCGTCAACGCGTTTCTCGACGAGATCGGCCTGGCGCCGCCCGCCGCGACCGCCGACAGCGGCGCCACGCACGAGACGCTCGAGCGCGAGCGCAAGGAGGCGCTTGCGCGATGGCGCACCGAACGCGACGCCTCGGCGGTCGCCCGCGCACGCGAGGCGCTGGAGCGCGCCGCCGCCGCCGCCGCGGGCATCATGGAGCCGACGCTCGAGCTGGCGCGCGCCGGCGGCACGGTCGGCGAATGGGCCGCCGCGATCGAGCGCGCGACCAACGGCCGCTATACGCCGCCCGTGCTCGACCGCCGCGCCGCGCTGGCCGCACTCGGCGTGCCGCGCGCCCCGCGTCCGATCCGCGTCGCACTCGGCAAGGCCGGTCTTGACGGCCACATCAACGCGGTCAAGCTGCTCGCGCATGCCTGCATGCAGGCAGGGATGGAGGTCATCCTGGCCGGCTTCAAACAGACGCCGGCCCAGATGGTCGAAGCCGCGCTCCAGGAAGACGCCGAGGTGCTCGCGATAAGCTCGCTCGCCGGCGCCCATCTCGCGATCGCCCGCGAGACGCTCGCGATGCTGAAGCGGCGCGGCGCGGGCGACGTCAAGCTGGTGATGGGCGGCATAATTCCGGCCCGCGATTGCCAGGTGCTGTTACAGATGGGCGTGCGCGCGGTGTTCACTCCCAAGGACTCCGACCTGGGCGAAATCGTACGGCGCATTATCGAAATCTGCGCGGGAGTGCCCGGCTAGCTCGCGATACCGGCGAGCGCACGCTGCGACCGGGAGCTTGGGTGAGGGCGCTGCGATGAGAAGCCGACGTCCGGTTTTGATTTGGAGTGTCGTCAGCGCACTGATGGTCGTGGCGGCCGCGGCGCCGGCGGCAGCGGTCGAAGCGCGCCCGTGGCTGTGCCGCGACAAGCCGGTGTTCTCTTCGAATTCGGCGATCAGCTACGGGGTCGCCAACCGCGGGGACCGGCGATGGCGGCTGTTGCTGATGCAGTTTGAGCCGGGCGGCGCGCACGACGGCTTCGCCGTGATCGCCACGCGCGATGTGGCGCCCGCCGCCGCCGTGCGCGGCAGTCTCGCTGCGGGGCGCTATTACGCTGTCGGGATGTACCGCCGGGGCGGGAGATGGATCTGTCCGGGTTACACGCAGGAGAACGAGCAGCCGCCGGCGGGCGCGCTGAGCCAAATCTGTTACGGCGACGACCCTTCGGATTGTCCGCTCACGTTTAGCGTGTTTCCCGCCGCCGGCGCGACCGCGCCGCACTGAATACAGGGCTTCGACGGGATACCTGCCGATGATGCCCGCCGGCCCCGTACTCTGTCGCTATCCCACTCTCGCGCCGGACGTTCGCTGAGCCACAGCCGCAGATCAAAGCGGAGGATAAGAGGCATCGGGGGCGGCCGCTGGACCTGCGCGAGTTTCGTCTGCGGACCGCACGCGGGCCAGGCCGCGAGCGCGTGCGGCAGAGGGTTCAGGGGCCGACCTGGACGCACGCCGACGCGAAGTTGTCGAACTCACGCTGGACCAGGTAGAAATTGCCGTTCCACATCTGGTTGGCGGTGCCTCCGTCCCAGCCGAGGGTGCCGTAGTCGTAGGCACAAAGGTCGCCGATCTCGTTGCCTTGCGCTGTGTACCACGCGTTGAGCAGAGGGTCGGTTATCGCTTCGGTCAACTCGTGACTGACGATCGTCGTCGCGTCGTCCGCGTCGGCGTCAGAATTTGGAGAGGGCACGCTGTTGCTTTGGCAATAGTTGGGATCCGCGTATGGGATGTTGGCATAAATGATTGCGGTGCCTGCCGTTGTCCCGACGTGGCCGTGGTATCCGCAATAGTCGGTGTATGCGCAGTACGTTCCCGAGATGTCAGTGAGACAGGAGCCCTCTCCCAGCGAAGTAAAAAGCATAAACATGTTGGTGAGCCCGACCGGCCACCCCTCGAGCGCGATGATTTTTTTGATCTCGTTGCGGATCTGCTTGTCGCTCAGGCAGTTGCCCGGTGTCACCGCGTCCGAGCATCCTGAGGCAGGATAGGGCGAGGTATCGAGGAATGCGCCTGCGAAGGCTCCGGCGTTATGGATAAACTTTATGGTGGGCGTGAGCTGATAGTACTGGGTATTGTTGTTGTCGATTCCGTGGCCGGGATAGTCGGTGAGAAATCTTCTGATCAGCGACCGATAGGAAGAAGACATGAACGTCGATGTGCCGTCCTGCAACTTCGACGGCAACCAGAAGATTGCGTAGGTTTTTGCCTTGGGCATGATCGGGCCGCCGTTATAGACCAGCGGTCCAGGGTCAGCAAGCAACGGCATCAGCGCCTTTGCGCGGGCCGGCGCCCGAAGGATGTGAACGCGAGATTCGCCGGTATTTATGGTCAGCGGAGACGCGTTTTCCTGGGCGTAGGCTTGCGCTAGCCAAAGCGGAAAAATTACGAGAGCGCCGACCGTAAGAGCTGCCACGACCTTGGTTAGTTTTCCCATCAACCCCCTCCCGTCCATCATCGATGGCTGAAAAGCTTTGTGCGGGACTCTTTACTAGCAGTGGATCCAAGCCGACTTAATTGCGCAATCTCCCCAAAACCTCTCCTTTCTTCTGAATTCTCGCTCTTATAGACGAGCGCACTGTCGACCTCAAGTCTTAGAGGCCACTTGACTGCATAAAAACCGCCTGGTCCGGCAAGCGAACGCCGGAATGCGCCGCCGGCTTCCGTCAGCCAGAGCGACAGTCCCTACAGAGCCTACCCGGTTGGATTTGGAGGATGAGGTTGGAGGCGGCGAGCGGATTCGAACCGCTGAATGGAGGTTTTGCAGACCTCTCCCTTAGCCACTTGGGTACGCCGCCCGGCTGGCACAAATTCTAGCCGAGCGTGAACGGTAACACACGCCGCGTGGGGCGGCAATTTTGCGCAGGCCGCGCAAAGCGTGGCCGGCGCCTCGCCGACGGGCGCTCAACCGCCCGCGGCGGACTTCGCGGCCGGCGCGGGGGCCTGAGCGGGAGCGCTGCCGGGCGGCGCGCCGCCGCTTGCGAGCTTCTGTAGGGCGGCGACGTCAATTTTGGCTTCGGCCTGGTTGGCCACCGCTACCAGCAGCATTGCGTCCGGATGCAGATACTTCTGCGCGACGCGCTGAACGTCGGCCTTGGTGACCCCCTCGATCAGTTTCGGGTAGCGATCGGCGTAGTCGAGGCCCAGGCCGTAGAGCTCGACTTGGAGCATGAAGCTTGCGATCGCGCTCTGGCGGTCGATCTTCAACGGGAAGCTGCCGATCAGGTACTTCTTGGCCGAAGCCAGCTCGGCGTCGCTGACCGGATGCTCCTGGATTTCGCGCAGTTGCGCGAGGATCAGGCGCAACGCCTCGTTGGAGCTGCGGTTTTTGGTCTGGGTGACGACCGTAAACGAGCCCGGGAATTTGCCGGTTTCGAAACTGCTGGATATTCCATAGGCTAGGCCCGCCTTGCTCCGTACGACCTTCATCAGGCGCGAAGCGAAGCCGCCCGCGCCTAGGATGTAGTTCATTACCTGGATGCGGTAGAAGTCCGGATTGGAGCGCGCGATTCCGCCCGCGCCCAAAATGAGCGTTGCCTGGACGATGTTGCGGTTGATCAGCGTCGAATGGATGCCCTGCGGCACGGCCGGTGCGGTCGGCTCGGGCTGCGGCGCTACCGACCCGCTGAGCGCGGCGAATTCGTTCTCCAGCTTGGCCTTGATTTCGTCGGGCTCGACGTCGCCGACCACCGCGATTACCGCGCCGCCCATCTTGTAATGCGAGCGGTAGAACTCGCGCACGTCGGCGGCAGTCAGCCTGGCGACCGACTCGGCCGTGCCCTCGCTCGGATGGCCGTAGGGTGTGTCGCCGAAGAGCGCCTTGCGAAAGGCCACCCCCGCGACGTAGCCGGGCTGCTCCTCGTTAGCCTTGATCGCCGCAACGCGCTCGTCGCGCTTGCGCGTGATCTCGGAATCACGCAGCGCCGGCGCGGTGAGCGCCGCGGCGAGCAGATGGAGGGTCTGACCTTCGTACTTCTTGAGCGAAGTGAAACCGGCTTCGGCGTAATCGGGGCCCGCGCTCACCGAGACCGAGCTGCCCATGAAATCGACTCTCTGGTTGAACTCGGCCGCGCTCAGCTCCTTGGTTCCGAGCGTCAGGCAACTCGCGGTCAGCGCGGCGAGTCCGGCCTTCCCTTCCGGATCGCGCCGCGAGCCGGCGTCAAAGGCGATCTCCATCGTGACCATCGGCAACTGATGCTGCGGCGACACGAGCAGGACCGCGCCGTTTTTGAGTACCGAGCGCTTGATCTCGAGCGCCGCGGCCGGCGCCGCCATCGTCGCCAGGACCATCGCGGCGCCAATCGCCACGCACAGAACGTCTCTCGCCTGCCTCATCGCACCACCCCGCCCGTCATGCGCCAAATCGCGTTCGCCGCGGGCGCGATCGCCAACGTCGAGGGCGCTCGCGCTGCCACCGTCGCGCCCGCCGGCAGCGCCGGCGCGTGATGCACCGGGCCGCCGGGGCCGCCACCGCCCTGCTGATGGGGCAGCACGCCGGTGGGCACCAGCACGCCGAGCGTGCAGTTGCTTTTGACCAGGTACTTCTTTGCCACGCGCTGGACGTCGGCCGCACTGACCTTGTCGATCCCGGCGAGATAACGGTCAACCAGATGGTAGTCGCCCAGCATCTCCCATACCCCGAGCTGGAGCGCCTCGGCGAAGATCGAGTCTTGGCCGAAGACGAAAGCCGCCTGCTCGAGGTTCTTGGCTTTCTGAAGCTCTTCGGCGCCGACCGGCTTGGCCTTCATCTCCTCGACCACGCGGTCGGCCTCGGCGATCGCGTCCTCGGTCTTTACCCCGGGGCGCATCTGCGCGGAGACCCAGAACAGCCCGGGGTCGAACGTAGTCATGTCGTAGCTCGCCGACGCTTCGACCACCATCCGCTTGTCGAGCACCATCGCTTTGTACAGGCGCGAGCTCTTGCCGTCGGAGAGCAGCTCTGAGAGCACTTCGAGCGCGAAGGCGTCCTGTGCGTTGGTGCGATAGTTAGGCACGTGATAGGCCTCGCCGAAGGCCGGCAGGTTGGCGGCGTGGCGCAGCACGATGCGGCGCTCGCCCTGCTGGGGCGGCTCGACCTCGACCACCGGTGGCGGGTTGGGGCCGTTCTTGATCGGGCTAAAGGACTCGGCGACCTGCTTGAGCACCTTGTTGGCGTCGAAGTCGCCGACCACGACGACGAGCGCGTTCTGCGGCGAGTAGTACACCGCGTGGTACTTGAGCGCGTCGTCCAGCGTGAGGCGCTGGATGTCCTGCATCCAGCCGATCACCGGCCAGTGGTAGGGATGCTCGATGAAGGCCTGGGCCTGGGTGACCTCGCCGAGCGCGTCCTCGGGATTGTCGTCGGTGCGCATCCGGCGCTCCTCGGCCACGACCGCGCGTTCGGCGTCGAAGCCCTTGGGAGCGAAATTCGCCATCCGGTCGGCCTCCAGGCCGATCGGTACGTCGAGGTGCTCGTGGTTGATGACCTCGAAGTAGTCAGTGAAATCGGAGCCGGTGAACGCGTTATCCATCCCGCCGTTCTCCTGGATGATGTTGGAGAACTCCTCGGGCCCGTACTTTTTGGTGCCACGGAACATGAGGTGCTCGCACAGATGCGAGATGCCGGTCTTGCCGAACTGCTCGTTGCGCGAGCCGACCCGGTAGAAGACGTTGAAGGTCGCCACCGGCGCTTTGTGATTCTCCAGCACGAGCACGCGCAGCCCGTTGGGGAGGGTTTGGCTCTTGACCGCTTCGCTGATTCCGGCGCGGGCGCCGCTTGCAAGGCCGAGCCACAGCAGGGCGGCGAGCGCCAGGCTCAGCGCCGGGCGCGGCGAACGACGACGATTTACGCTGTGCATGATCTCTAGCAGTTAAGACCCGGCCCGGCGCGCGGTCAAGCGACGGTTGGCCGGTCGTCGCATCGCTCTCGATGACACGCGCGGTTGTTCCCGCGCCGCGTCCGCCGCGTAACCCAAATTGCATCGCAGGTGCGGGATTTGTAAGAATGGCCGGTAAGCCGATGGCCGACACGCCGTCTCAGGACCGCCCGCACGCGCTGCACGAAATCAAGGGCGTACTGACGAAGTTCATGCGGATGCTCCATCCGCAGGAGTTTCGTCTCGACTCGATCGCCAATTGCGGCCCGATGCTGGCTTTTCATTATCCGCTGCTCGCCGGCGAGATGATTCATCTGCCCGAGCAGGTGGAAGCGCTCGCGCCGCCGGCATCGGCCTACGACTACTATTTCGTGATCGCCGCGCATCTTGCCGGCCGCCACGAATTCGGGACTTTCAACCTGCGCCTGGCCGACCTCTCCGGCTTCGAAGACCGCGGCGAGACCGGCGTGGAGGCGATCGAGAGCTTTGTCGGCGCCTTTGCCGACCCGACGCTGGGCGGCGCGCTGATGCGGCTGTGCGAGGCGGTGCGGGTCGATGCCGAGCTGGCGCGCCGCTATCGCGGGCTTGCCCCGCGGGTCGCCCGGCTCAATCGCGCGCTGGCCGAGCGATTGAGCCCGCGCGCGCTGAGCACGATACTGGTGCGGGCGGCGCTCGGCTTCGAGGATGCCGGTGAGGATCCTTCGGCGATGGCCTTCGCCGCGCATGCGGCCGAATTTTTCACCCCGCTGCGCGCTGCCGGCGCCGACGTCGTGACGAGCGCGCGCCAGGCCGCCGCGCTCTACCAGTGGCTCCAGGATCTGATTGAGGCCGCCCGCCGCACGGGCGCCGCCGAGGGCCTCGACGGCGAGGCCGACGCGTTGCGCAACGACCTTATCGGCAGCCTCGAAAGCGCCGACGGCCAGGGCGAGGGCGAGGGCAGCAGCGAAGGCGAGGGCGAGGGCGAGACCAATCAGAACGTGCGGATGGAGGCTGCGGGGCGTCCGTCCAAGGGGCGCGGCGGCCGTCCGCTGTCGCCCGAGGAAATCCGCAAACTGCTCGAGCAGGGCGCGCAAATCAAGCCGGCGGAGGGCGAGGGCGAGGCCGACGGCGAGGGCATGTACCTCACCCAGCTTACCGGCAAGCAGGCGCAGGACCTCGAACAACTGCGCGAGCAGCTCGGCGAGATCGGGCCGCTGTCAAACCACGGGCGGCTGGTCCTGATGCACGGGCGCGGGCAGGATTCCTACTACGCTTACGACGAGTGGGACTACGTGCTCGCCGATTACCGGCGCAACTGGTGCCGGCTGCGCGAGGTCCAGCTCAGCGGCGACGACAGCGATTTCTTTGCCCAGACCCTGGCGCGCTACTCCGATCTGCTGCCCCAGGTGCGCCGCCACTTCCAGCGCATCCGCCCGGCCTCCTACCGCATGGTGCGCGGGCTGGAAGACGGCGAGGAGCTCGATCTCGAGCGGCTGGTCGAGACGCGGGTGGCGCGGCTGATGGGTGAAAGCCCCGATCCGCGCGTCTATCGCGCGCGCAAGAAGGAGTCGCGCGACGTCGCTACGCTCTTCCTGCTCGACATGTCGGCCTCCACCGACGAGCCCATCCATCGCGAGACCCGCAAGGCCGGCGCCGCGGGCGACGATGACACCGACGACTGGATGAAGGTCTGGCAGCGCCGCCCGCAACAAAGCCAGCGCCCGCGCCGGATCATCGACGTCAACAAGGAGGCGCTGGTTATTATGGCCGAGGCGCTCGAGGAGATCGGCGACGCCTACGCGATCATGGGCTTCTCTGGCCACGGCCGCGACAACGTCGAGTTCTACGTCATCAAGGAGTTCGGCCAGGAGCTGAGCGATGAGGTCAAGGCGCGGGTCGGCGCGGTCGAGCCCAAGCGCTCGACCCGGATGGGCGCGGCGATCCGGCACGTGCGTGAGAAGTTCAAGGACGTCAGCTCGCGCGCCAAGCACGTCATCCTGCTGAGCGACGGCTTCCCCCAGGACTTCGATTACGGCCACGACCGCCGCTCCAACGCCTACGGCATCCAGGACACGATGGTGGCGCTCAAGGAGCTCGAGATGGCGGGTGTGCTGCCGTTCTGCATCACGGTCGATCGCACCGGCCACGACTACCTGCGCCAGATGTGCTCGGCCTCGCGCTATCTCGTGATCGAGGACATCGCGGCGCTCCCGCGCCAGTTGCCGAAAATTTACGAACAGGTCGTCCGCTGGTAGGCGCACGCTGGCTGCGCCTTCACACCCACCAGCTTCGTTCATACTCACCGGCTTATCGATCCTTGTAATCGCGCGACGCATCTGCGATCACCGGGGGCGAGGACGACGCTGATGGCCAAGGTGATGATCGAAGCCGCAATCAACGGCAACGCGATGCGCACGCTCAACCCCAACATCGCGTACAGCGCCGAGGAGATCGCTGCCGACGCGGTAGCGACCTGTCGCGCCGGCGCCGCGCTTATCCACTTCCACGTGCGCGATCCGCAAAACGGCCGCTGGGTGCACGACGTTGCCTACTACGCCGAGGTCTATCGGCGCGCGCGAGAGGAGTGCGAGGCGCTCCTGTGGCCGACCTTTCCGCTCGACGGCGAGCCCGCGGCGCGCGTGCGCCACTTCGTCGAACTTTCCAGGGATCCGGCGACCAGGCCCGACCTCGGCGGCGCCGACATGGGCTCGGTCAACCTCGCCAGCTACGACCCGCAAACCAAAAAGCTCTCCCGCGGCGGGCTCATCTACTGCAACTCCTACGACACCTGCCGTTTCTTTCTGGAAACGATGCGCGAACTCGGGCTGCGGCCGACGTTGCAGATTTTCGATCCCAGCTTTCTGCGCGCGGCGCTCGTTTTTCTCGACCAGGGCCTGCTCAGCGAGCCGCTGCTACTGAAGTTCTACCTCGGCGGAGCCGAATTGCCGTTCGGCCTGCCGCCGACGCTCAAGAGCCTCGAGGCGTATCTCGACATGCTGCGCGGGGTGCGCTGCAACTGGTTCGCGGCGACGCTGGGCGGCGACAATCTGCCGATGGTGCCGCTCATCGTGAGCCTGGGTGGCCACGTGCGCGTGGGCCTGGAGGATTTTCAGTACGCACGCGCCGGCCGCCTCAGCAATCCCGCCCTGGTCGAGCGCGCTGCGGCGACGATCCGTGCCATGGGCCACGAGGTTGCCACTCCAGCCGAGGCGCGCCGGATGCTCGAGGTGTAAGCGCGCACCGCCTGCCTTGGCCAGGAAAAGGAAGCAAGCCAAACCGCCGCCACTGAGCGATGCGCAGCGCGCCGCGCTCGCGGGCATCCGGCGGCGGCGGCGATGGTTCTGGGGATGGGCGGTTTCCTATCTGCCGGTCGGCTACGTTCTGATGCGCGGGAAGTGGCAGGCCGCTTTCGCCGGCTTCGTCGTGGTCTGGACCGCGGCGTTGGCTTTTTCGGTGATTCGCCTGCGCGCGGCGCGCTGTCCGCGATGCGGCGCGCCGTTTCATGCAAAGCGCAGCGAGCGCGGGTGGACGCTCGGGATGACGCTCGGCCGCCGATGCCTTAGCTGCGGACTTGAACTCGGCGCCGGCCGCACTGCGACTCGCGCCTGAGCGCTCAGTGCTTACGCGCCCGGGCCATCAGACGCGCGCGCAGCTTGGCGTCGGCGGCCACGTCGATCGCCGTCCATGCCATCGCGAGCGCACCGTCGAATACCGCACGATCGGCGGCCTCGGTCACGCAGCAGGCGGCGAACTCGGGCTGATGGTTGACCGCGGGCAGCGAGCTGATGCCGATCACCGGATGGATGGTCGGGAAGACCAACGATACGTTGCCCATATCGGTCGAGCCGGCGGCGCGCCCGATGTCGGCGTTGGGCGCCAGGAAAAAGCGGCCGAGCGCCTCGCCATTGCGCTGGTAGATCGCCGCCAGCTCCTCGTCGCTGACCAGGTTGGCGTACGGCTTGCTGCCGCCGACGATCTCGAGCCGGGCGCCGGTGGCGAGCGCGCCTGCCTCGAAGCATCGTTGCACTCGTTCGCGGATATGCTCCATCTCGTCGAGGTCGCGCGCGCGCACGATGTAGCGCGCGGTGGTATGCGCGGGGACCACGTTGGGCGCGTCACCGCCCTTGGTGACGATGCCGTGGATACGGTCGGTGGTGCGGATGTGCTGGCGGAGCAGCCCGAGAGCGACCTGCGCCACCACCAGCGCGTCGGCGGCGTTGATCCCGCGCTCGGGAAAAGCCGAGGCGTGCGCCTCCTTGCCCGTATAGGTGATGTCGAGCTGCGAGAGCGCGACGAACGGCGGGATCGCCATGTCGACCGGCGCCGGATGAACCATCATCGCGAAGTGCGTGCCGTCAAACGCGCCGCGCTCGAGCAGCAGCACCTTGCCCGGGCTGTCGCCGACCTCTTCGGCGGGGGTGCCGAGCACCGTCACGCTCAGGCCGAGGTCGTCGGCGGCCTTGGCCAGCGCGATGCCCGCTCCGGCCGCCATCGCGGCAATCATATTGTGCCCGCAGGCGTGGCCGATCGCGGGCAGACAGTCGTACTCGGCGCAGATCGTGACATGCAGCGGGCCCGAGCCGGCGCGCGCCACGAAGGCGGTCGGCAGTTGACAGATTCCGCGCTCGACCGCGAAGCCGGCGCCGTCGAGGGTCTCGCACAGCCATCCACACGCGCGCTCCTCTTCGAAACCGAGCTCGGGATGGGCGTGGATGCGGTGGCTGAGGTCAACCAGTGCCTGGCGATGCCGTTCCAGTGTCTGGCGCGCTACGTCCTTGGCGTTCATGCAGTCCCCCCCTTGTCGCTCGACGCAAACCGGACGCTAATGGCGGCCGGCGCTTCGGGTCTATGGATCGCGATCCGGAACGCGTAGGTCCTTTCCGGTCATCTCGGCCGGCGCGGCGATTTCCAGGATGCCGAGCAGGGTCGGCGCAACGTCGGCCAGCGTGCCGTGTCTGAGGCCACCCTTGTAGGCGGGGTCGGCGAGGATCAGCGGTACGGGGAAGGTTGTGTGCGCGGTATGCGCCTGACGGGTCGCCGGGTCCGCCATGAACTCGGCGTTGCCGTGGTCGGCGGTGATGAGCGCGACGCCGCGCGCGCGCTCGACCGCCTCTACCACAACGCCCAGCGCGGCGTCGGTCGCCTCGACCGCCTTGACCGTGGCGTCGAAGTTACCAGTGTGACCAACCATGTCGGGGTTGGCGAAGTTGATCACGATAACGCCGAAGTTGCCACCCGCCACCTCCGCCGCCGCGCGCTCGGCGATCTTCGCCGCTTGCATCGCGGGTTCGAGGTCGTAGGTGGCGACCTTGGAGGACGGGATCAGCACGCGCTCCTCGAGCGGGAACGGCTTCTCGACGCCGCCGTTGAGGAAGTAGGTTACGTGCGCGTACTTCTCGGTCTCTGCGATGCGCAGGTTGCGCACGCCCGCGCGCGCGAGCACTTCGCCCAGCGAATTGCGCACGTCCTCGGGCGGAAAAGCCAGCGGCAAGCCGAAGGTGCGATCGTACTCGGTCATGCAGACGTAGCCGATCCGCGGGAAACGCGAGCGCTTGAAGCCGCTGAAGTCGTCGAGCGCCAGCGCCGCGGTGAGCTGGCGCGCGCGGTCGGCGCGGAAGTTGAAACATACGACCTGGTCGCCGTCGTCAAGCGGCGCGCCGCCCGCGATTACGCGCGGCTCGACGAATTCGTCGGATTGGTCCGCGGCGTAGGCGTGCTCGAGCGCCGCGCGCGCGTCGCGTTCGGCAATTCCCTCGCCCAGCACAATCGCGCGCCAGGCGCGCTCCGTGCGTTCCCATCGCTTGTCGCGGTCCATCGCGTAGTAGCGCCCGCTGACCGTCGCCACCCGGCCGCATCCGAGGCGCTTCAGCTCGGCCTCAAGCGCATTGATAAACGGCAGCGCCGAGCGCGGCGGCTTGTCGCGCCCGTCGAGCACCGCGTGGACCGCGATACGGCGCAAGCCTTCGCGCGCCGCCAGGCGCAGCAGGGCGAGCAGGTGATCGATATGGCTGTGCACGCTGCCGTCGGACAGCAGGCCCCATACGTGGAGCGTGCGGCGGGCGTCGCGCGCCCGATGAATCGCGCCGAGCAGCGCCTCATTGCGCGCGAAGGCGCCGGTCTCGATCGCCTTCGTGATTCGCATCACGTCCTGGTAGATCACGCGGCCGGCCCCAATCGTCAGATGGCCGACCTCGGAGTTGCCCATCACGCCCGGCGCAAGTCCGACCGCCTCGCCCGAGGCGTCGAGTTCGGAGTGCGCACGGGAGCGCCACAGGCGATCCATGGTAGGCGTGTGTGCGGCGGCGATCGCGTTGGCCTCGCGTTCGGGGCGCAGGCCCCAGCCGTCGAAGATCACCAGGACAGCAACCGGCGGCCGGCTCATCGCGCGCCCCTGCCGCGGCTCATCGCCGCCGCGCCCGGATAGACCGCGCGGGTGCCGAGCTCCTCGGCGATGCGCAACAGGCGGTTGTACTTGGCGGTGCGCTCGCCGCGGCTCATCGAGCCCGTCTTGATCTGGCCAACGCCGGTGGCCACCGCAAGGTCAGCGATGGTCGTGTCCTCGGTCTCTCCCGAGCGATGAGAGACGACCGAGGTGTAGCCAGCCGCGCGGGCCATCTCGATCGTCTCGAGCGTCTCGCTCAGCGTGCCGATCTGGTTGAGCTTGATCAGGATCGAATTGCCGACCCGCTCGCGGATGCCGCGTTCGAGCCGCCGCGGGTTGGTCACGAACAGGTCGTCGCCGACGAGCTGAACGCGCTCGCCCAGCGCGCGTGTCAGAAACTGCCAGCCCGCCCAGTCGTCCTCGGCCAGGCCGTCCTCGATCGAGACGATCGGGTAACGGTCGAGCCAGTCGGCCCAGAAGCGCACCATCTGCTCGGCGTCGCGCGCGCGCTTGTCCGAGCGGGCGAAGACGTAGCGGCCGTCCTCGCAGAACTCGCTCGAAGCCGGATCGAGCGCGAGGGCGACGTCGGCGCCCGGGCGATAGCCGGCCTTGGCGATCGCTTCGAGAATGACCTCGATCGGCTCCTCGTTGCTGCGCAGGTTGGGGGCGAAGCCGCCTTCGTCGCCGACGTTGGTTGAATGGCCGCGCCGCCGGAGCACGCCGGCGAGCGCGTGAAACACCTCGGCGCCCATCCGGACCGCCTCGGCGAACGACGGCGCACCGAGCGGGACAATCATGAACTCCTGCATGTCCACGCTGGAGTCGGCGTGCTTGCCGCCGTTGAGCACGTTCATCATTGGGACAGGCATCACACTCGCGTTGGGGTTGAGATAGCGATAGAGGGGGAGACCGGCGGCGGCCGCCGCCGCATGCGCGGCCGCGAGCGAAACGCCGAGCATCGCGTTGGCGCCGAGTTTGGCTTTATTCTCGGTCCCGTCGAGCGCGATCAGCCGCTCGTCGAGCGCGCGCTGTGCCACGGCGTCCGCGCCGCGCAGCGCTGCCGCGATAGGCCCGTTGACGTTGGCGACCGCGCGCGTCACGCCCTTGCCGCCGAAGCGGCGGGGGTCGCCGTCCCGCAGCTCGAGCGCTTCGTGCACCCCGGTCGAAGCGCCCGAGGGCACCGCCGCACGCCCCAGCGCGCCGCACTCCAGCCGCACGTCGACCTCGACCGTGGGGTTGCCGCGCGAGTCGATGATCTCGCGCGCGCGGATATCAGAGATCGTGGTTGAAGACATCGCGAAAGCCTCAGTCAAAACAAAGCAGGAAACGCAATGGTGCGAAAGCTTTTTGCGGCCACAGCAGGCCCGCTCGACGCGCGCGGACCGGTTCTCCGCGGCGAGTGCGGCATTGCGTGCGATTGACTTTCGCGAAGTTCGAAGCGGCCTATGCTGCGCGCCGCACGTCCGTGGCCAGCACGCGCTCGGCCACCGGCGTGAACATCGCTGCGAACACGCCCTGAATGTCGATCGCGTCGCTGATGAGCATCTCGGTGGTGCCGGCGCGCTGGCGCAGCGCGTCGATGCTGGCCTGGATGTCGTCAGTTTCGATCTCGTACAGCGCCAGATAGCGATGCGGCCGGGGAGCGTCGTTGAGCTGCGGTCCCGCCAGCTTGAAGCGCTGCGCGGCGACGAAGCCGGGCACCCGGAGCACGTCGGGTACGTGCATCTTGTCGTACCACTCGTTGAACTCGGCTTCTTTACCTGTGGTGGGATTGCTCAGGACGACCAAGGTGTACTTCGCCATCGGACGATATCCCCCTCCTTAAAGACTCCAAGACGCCAGGCACTACCTTGTCGAAGCGCGATTCTACGCTCCATTACGGCGCATGTCTATGCGCATTGTATCCCAAATTAGACAAAAATTCCGGTTAATTAAATTGAATGGACTGGTCGCGACGCTCAGAGGTTCCGGTCAGACCGCGCCTTGCTCGCGCAGCGCGGCGATTTCCTCCCAGGTGTAGCCGAACTCGAGCAGGATCTCTTCGGTATGTTGCCCCATCTCGGGCGGCGGCGGCGATTCGGCGCGTACCTCGCCGTTGAAGCTGATGGGCGTGCCGGAGACGAGCACGCGTCCGGCGGTCGGATGGTCGAGTTCCTGGATATAGCCGTTGACGCGCGCCTGTTCGTTTTTCAACAACATCTGATAGTCGGCGACCTCGGTGACCAGGATGTCGATCGCGGTGAGCGTATCGAGCCACTCCTTGGTCGTCCTGGTCGGGAAGATCGCGTCGAGCACTTCGATCATCTTCCAGCCGTGAAAGTTGCGCGTCGGGTTGTCGAACTGGGGGTCGTTTTCGAGATGCTGGATTCCGAGCGCGCGGCAGAAATTTGGCCAGCGCTTGTCATCAACGCCGGCGATGCAGATCCATCCGTCCTTGGTTCGGTAGGCGCCCCATACCCCGTGCAGGAACTGATGGCCGCGGCCGGCACGCAAGGTGTCCTTGCCGCTCATCGAGACGAAGTCCAGCTCGAAGCCCTGCATCGCGATGAGCGTGCCGAAGATCGAGGCGTCCACCCGCTGGCCTTTGCCCGTGCGCTCGCGCGCGAAGAGCGCGCCGAGCACGCCTGCGGCCAGGCTCATCGCGCCCGAATGGTCGGCGATCGCGATTCCCGCCGCCAGCGGTGGATCGTCGGGCATCCCGGTCTTCGCCATCAGGCCGCTCGCCGCCTGCGCCAGCGTGTCGCGGCTCGGCCGTCCGACCCACGGCCCCTTGGGTCCCCACGAGCTCGCCTGGGCGTAGACGATCTTCGGGTTGTCCTTGAGCAGGTCTTCGAAGCCGAGGCCGAGCCGATCGAGCACACCTGGGCGGTAGTTGGTGAGGATCACGTCGCACGACCTGGCCATCCGATGGATCAGCGCGACGCCACCGGGCTTCTTGAGATCGACGGTGATGCTGCGCTTACCGCGGTTCATGGCGGTGAAGTAAAACGACACCTCGGGGTTCTTCGCCTCGGGTCCGCCGATGAGTCCGCAGGTCAGCCAGCGGCTGAGGTCGCCGGTCTCGCGGTTTTCGATTTTGATCACGTCGGCGCCCATGTCGGCGAGCACCAGGGCGGCGAACGGCCCCTGGATCTCCTGTCCGATCTCAATCACCTTGATGCCTTCCAGCGGTTTGCTCATCGCGATGCGACTCCCGTTGTATGGTCTTGGCGGCGGCGCCCGCGCGCGGAGGGGCGCGGCGCATTATCATGTGGGCCGCGCGCAATCTCAAGCGCGCGTTCACGCCCCGACTATAGCGCGGATCGCGCAGATGTAGAGCGGCTTGGTGATCGCGCCGGCGCGCGGCTAAGCTGCCATCCGCGATGGAGCCGAGCATCTACGCCTACCCCGCGATCTTCCGCCGCGTGCACATGGAACGGCCCGGCGAGATTGCCGCCGAGGTTGGCTTTCTCAAGGCGGTCTGGCGCCGCCATCTGCGCCGCCCCGTGCGCCGGGTGCTCGACGTCGCCTGCGGCGACTCGCCGCACGGTCTGATCCTGGCGCGCGAGGGGGTGGCGGTCGCTGGAATCGATCGCTCGCCGACGATGGTCGCGGCGGGGCGCAGAGCAGCGGCGCGCGAGGGCGTGGCGCTGCGCTTCTATCGCCGTTCGATCGAGCGCTTCACGCTCCCGGAGCGCCCGTTCGACGCCGCCTTCTTCATGTCCGAGACATTTCCGATCATGACCGACAATCGCGCGCTGCTCTCCCATCTGGCCTCGGTTGGCCGGCTGCTCAGGCGCGGCGCGCTCTACTGCGTGGATATCGACCGCCACGACGGCGTGGACGTGATCGCCAGGCGCCGGCTGTGGCGCCGGCGCCGCGTGCGGGTCGATTCAACCCGGGTGGACGTGCGCGAGTATCATCGCCCGATCGCATGGTACTCCGGGATGCATTCGATCTACGAACTCGAGTGCACGATACGGTTTCCCAGGCGCGGGGCGGTCGTCACCCGCGACGTCGTGCCCGTGCGCTACACGCTGCCGTGCCTGCTCGAACTCGCCGCGCTCGCCTCGGGCTATTTCGAGATGGTCGCCGCGTACGCCGACCTGTCGTTTACCCGGCCGATGGAACGATGCTACGGGCGCTGGCTCGGCGTGCTGCGCCGCAAGTAGCGACCGATTTGTCACTTTGAGCAGCAAGTAAAATGCAGCTCCCCTTCCCTTCAAGGAGATGGGGGTGAGTGGCCAGGTCTGGATCAGGCGCTCGACAGGAGGGGCTTTTGGTGGGAGTTTCGGCGCCGCCCCCGCTTGACGCGCCGCCATCCGCGATAGTGTGATGCTCGCGATGGCGACGCGCGAAGCCGACAGGCTGCGGATGTTGACCGCCGACGAAGCCGCCGCGCAGCTCGGGGTCAAGCTCGGCACGCTTTACGCCTACGTCAGCCGCGGATGGCTGCGCAGCTATCGCCGCCGCGTCGGCCGCCAGGCACTCTACCGCCGCGACGAGATCCTTGCCTTGCGCGACCTTGCCACCGCCGAGCGCGGCCGCCGCGGACGCAGCCTGCCCGACGCCAGCTCGTGGGTGACCGTGGCCCAGCCCCCGTCCGCCGACGGCTCGGCCTACGGCGTGATCGTCGCCGAGTCGGCGGTCAGCTCGATCATCGAGGGGCGCATCGCCTACCGCGGCTATCCGATCGAAGAGCTGGTCGGGCGCGCAAGCTTCGAGGAGATCTGCCTGCTGCTATGGAACGGCGAGCGGCCGTCGGCGAGCGCGGTCGCCGCGTTGCGCCAGGTGATCGCGCGCGCCGAGGCGCCCGACAAGGTTGCCGCCGCGCTCCGCGCGGTCGGCGACGAAGCGCCGCCGCTTTTGCGTCTTGCGGTCGCGATGCCCGCGCTTGCCGCACGCGAGCGCCAGCGTCAGGCGCGCCCGACGCTGGAGCAGGGCACGCGGATCATGGGCGTGCTGCCGCTGGCGCTCGCGCGCGGCCGCGCGCCTTATGCCAACGGCGGCGGGATGGCGGCGCGGCTGGCGGGTGTGGGCCTGCGCGCGCCCGGCGCAGAGTGGGAGATCGCAAGTCTCGACCGCATCCTGGTCGCCTGCGCCGAGCACGAGCTCAACGCCTCGACCTTCGCCGCGCGCGTGGTTGCCTCCACCGGCGCGGATTTGTACGCCTCGGTGCTCGCCGCGCTGTGCTCGCTGTCGGGGCCGATTCATGGCGGCGCGTGCGATCGGATCGAGCAGATGTTTGCCCAGCTCGACGCCGGGATGCACCTGGACGAGTGCCTGGCCGGTTTCAGTGTCAAATGGCGCCTGCCGCCGGGATTCGGGCATGCGATTTATCCCGCCGGCGATCCGCGCGCGGTGCTGCTCAAGAAGGAGGCGGCGGAAATTGCGCGCAGGCGCGGACGGCGTCTATTCGAGAGCGCGCTGCGCGTCGAGGAGACGGTGTGGCGGCGCGAGCGACTGCGCCCCAACCTGGATTTTTATCTCACTGTGTGTGCGCGGATGCTGGGTTTTCCCCGCGGGCTGCCGGCGGCGATCTTCGCGATCGGGCGCAGCGCCGGATGGATCGCGCACAGCCTCGAGCAATACGCGGACAACCGCCTCATCCGCCCACGCATGCGCTACCGCGGCGTCCCCATCCGCCACTGGAGCTGACCGCCGCGCGTATCGAGTTTCCCGTTTTCCGTCATCCCGAGCGAAGCAAAGGATCTCGCGTGGCCTCCGAGGCCGCGCGATGTTTTTTTCGGCCTCACCCATGGCTGGGCGAGGGCGCAGAGCGTTGGCAAGCGAGTTCTCGCCGCTGTCGGCTTTGACGGGCGCGGGCGGACGGTCGTATTAAAGAGAAACGGCGGAGGTGCCATCCCAATGAAAGCGATCGCCAAGACCCGGCCGGCGCCGGGCGCCGAACTCATTGATACGCCCGTGCCCCATCCAGGCGAAGGCGAGCTGCTGGTCAAGGTCGCGGCGTGCGGGATTTGCGGCTCCGACCTCCATATCTACGAGTGGGAGCTGGGTGCCGAACGCGCGGTGCAAAGCCTGCCCGCAGTGCTCGGCCATGAGCCGGCGGGCGAGGTGGTCGAGGTCGGTCCGCGCGTCAGCGGCTTCAAGGTCGGCGACCACGTCGCGCTCGATCCCTTCGGCCAGTGCGGACGCTGCGCGCATTGCAGCGCCGGGCGCTACAACTTCTGCGACCATCCGACCCGGCTGTCGGGCGCGTTTGCCGAATACTGCATCGCGCCGGTCGCCAACTCATGGGTGGTGCCGAAATCGATGGACCTCGAGACTGCGGCGATACTTGAGCCGTTCGGCACCGGCGTCCATGCGGTCGAGCTCTCGGGCCTGTGCGCGGGCGACAGCGCGGTTATCGAGGGGCCGGGTCCGATCGGGCTGAGCGCCGCGCTTTCGGCGCGCGCGCTGGGCGTCACGTCGATCGTGATAACCGGCCTCGCCGTCGACGCCGAGCGGCTGGAGCTGGCGCGTCGGATGGGCTTTCGCACGGTGTGCGCGAGCGACCGCGACTGGATCGAGCAAGTGCGCGCGCTGATGCCGGCGGGCGGCGCCGACGCTGTCTTCGATGCCTCGGGCGCGCTCGACTCGGCGCGCCAGCTCCTGCGCAAGGGCGGCAACCTGGTCCAGCTTGGATGGCCGGCGCGCGACGTAAGCGGCACCGAGCTGCGCTCGCTCTTCTTCCACGGCGTGACGATCATCCCGTCGCGCGTGCGCACGCCGGAGACCTGGCGGCGGACGATCGCGATGGTGGCCTCGGGCGCGGTCGATCTTAAGCCGATGGTGACCCATCGCTATGATCTCGACCACGGGCTGGAGGCGTTCGAGCTGCTCAAGGCGCGCCAGGGGGTCAAGGCGCTGATCATGCCGCAGGCTTGAGACCGGCGCGCGGGGTGTGCGCGCGGCTTAAAGTTTTACTTGAGAATTGCGAGGTGATGGGCCATGAAAGACGGATTCCGCATCGTCGACGTCGACTCCCACATGATGGAGCCGGACTGGCTGTGGGAGAAGCATATCGAGGACCGCTACAAGAGCGCGGCGCCGAAGATCGGCGTGGCGCCAGACTCCGGGCGGCGCACCTTCCTAGTCGAAGGCGAGCCGTTCACCCGCGAGAAGGGCAAGTACCCGATGGCGGCGCCGGCGTTTCTGAAGGCCGTCGCCAAGGCGATGGAGCGCTTCAAGCGCGCCTCGAGCACCGGCTTTAGCCCGGCGAGCCGGCTGCAGGACATGGACGAGCAGGGCGTCGACGTGCAAATTCTCTATCCGACCTTCGCCGGTCAGATGCTCGGTAAGCGCTTCAACGACGCCGAGCTGCTCGCGGCCTGCTGCCGCGCCTACAACAACTGGGCCGCCGACTACGCTGCAGCCGACGCCAAGCGGCTGCGTTTTGCCGCGATCTTGCCCATGCAGGACGTGGACAAGGCGGTGGTCGAGGCGCAGCGCGCGGCCAAACTCGGCGCGGTCAGCTTTTATGTGCGGCCTAATCCGGTGGCTGGCTACTCAATCTTCGACGACTACTACGTACCGCTGTGGGCCGAGGTCGAAAAGCTCGGCCTGCCGATCTCGACTCATGACTCGGCCTCGTCCTCGGTGCCGTCGTTCGGCGACCGGATGAACACGCACGTCAGCGGGCACATTCTGTCGCATCCGTTTGAGGCGATGGCCGCGATGGCGGGGCTAATCTGGTACGGCGTGCTGGAGAAGCTGCCCAAGCTCAAGGTCGTGCACGTCGAGGCTGACGCGGGATGGGTGCCGTACTGGTTGCAGCGGATGGAGCAGCACTGGAGCTACAGCGGCAACGCCGAGCACGAGTACCTGACCAAGCGGCCGACCGAATATTTCAAGAGCAACTTCTGGGTCGCCTTTCGCGGCGACGAGCCGACGATGAAGGCGGCGGTCGAGCTGGTCGGCGACGACAACTTCCTGTGGGATACCGACTATCCCCATCCTGACGGCACTTTCCCGTGGGGGATCGAGGCGATGATCAGGCAGCCCATAAGCGCGGCGAGCAAGCGCAAGATCCTGTGGGACAACGCCGCGCGCGCTTTCAACCTCAACTGAGGCAGCACCCCGCCGCGCGCGACTGGGCCGCCCGGCGAGCGAGGTAATCCGGGGATGGACTTCGAGTACACGCCCGAGCAGGAAGCCTTCCGCAAGGAAGTCCGCCAGTGGCTTGCGGCCAATCTGCCGTCCGAGCTGTGCGTGGACGACGCTATGGACGAGCGAATCGCGCCCAATCGCGAGATCTTCGAGAAGCGCCGCGCATGGCAGGCCAAGCTGAACGCGGCCGGCTACGTCGGGCTCTTCTGGCCAAAGGAGTACGGCGGGCGCGCGGCGCCTCTGATGGAACAGATCATCTTCGACGAGGAGTATTTCCGCGCGCGCGCTCCCATTCTGCCCGGCTACTCGGGAGTGGGGCTGCTCGGGCCGACCCTGATGTACTGGGGCACCGATGAGCAGAAGAAATACTATCTGCCACGTATCCTCAGCGGCGAGGACATCTGGTGCCAGGGCTACTCCGAACCCGGCGCGGGCTCCGACCTCGCCGGGCTCCAGACCCGCGCCGCCGACCACGGCGACTACTTCGTCGTCAACGGGCAGAAGGTATGGACCTCAGGCGCGCAATACGCCGACCGCATCTTCATGCTCGTGCGCACCGATCCCGAGGCGCCCAAGCACAAGGGCATCAGCTACCTTCTGGTGGACATGCGCAGCCCCGGTATCGAGGTGCGCCCGCTGGTCCTGATGACCGGCCATCGTCACTTCAACGAGGTCTTTTTCGACAACGTCCAGGTGCCCAAGCAGAACCTGGTCGGCCCGCAGAACGAGGGATGGAAGGTCGCGATCACCACGCTCGGCTTTGAACGCGGGATCGCGGGCGGCGGCGGCCATGCAGCGCAGGTGCGCCGGCTTGCCGAGCTGGCGCGCGCGGTCCGGATCGACGGCCGTCCGGCGTGGGAGCAGGGATGGGTGCGCCAGCGTCTGGCCGAGTTTATGAGCGAGTGCGAGGCGCTCAAGTACACCCGGCTGCGCTCGCTCACCCGCCGGCTCAAGGGATTGCCGCCGGGGCCCGAAGGCTCGGTGCTCAAGCTGGCGGGCTCGGAGCTGGGGGTGGCGATCGCGCGCTTTGCGAGCGAACTGCTCGGCCATCATGCGCTGTTGGCGGAACCGAGCGGCGTGGTGCCCGACGCGCCACGCTGGCTCAACCGGGTCCTCAACTCGCGCCAGTACACGATCGCGGGCGGGACCAGCGAGATTCAGCGCAACATCCTCGGCGAGCGCCAGCTCGGCCTGCCCAAAGGCTGAGCGTCAAGGCGCAAAACCGCCGCTGCCGCGAATAAATCGAGCAGACGTTCACCACTTCGCGTGTCGGCAGTTCATCCTTGCCGGCGCTTCAAGTACCCGCCGGTGGGAGCGTAATCGTTACTGGAGGGCGATGCGGGAAGGCCTTGTCGTAATAGAGCTTAAGCTCGCGCACTGCCTCCTCGTTTCGATGCAGTTTCATGTCCACCGCCGCCAGCGCGAAGTGAATCGCCGCGTCATCCGGAGCAAGAGCAGCGGCGGCCTTCAACTGGCGCGAGGCCGCCTGGAAGTCGCCTGCGCCCATCAGCGCGCCAACCAGTGACAATCGGTTGCGCGCCGATAGCGGAGCGTTCTCGACCGCGCGGGTAAACGCGCTGACGTTATCGTGCCACACCGGCTGCACGCGCCATAATGCGATCGCATTGGCCGCGGCGAGCGCCGCGACCGTTCCGGCCACAGCCCGTTTACGCACAATACCACCGCCCGCGTAGCTGAAGGCGAGGTCCGCGATCAGCAGGCAAAAAGCGAATGAGGCAAGGTAGTCGTAGCGGTCGAAAACCAGACCTGTCCCCAGTTTTATCCCGGCGATGGGTGCGGCGGCTATCGCGATCATCCACCAGAGCGCGCAAAACAGATACAGCTTCGCGCGCGGCGCGTTTCGCATTGACAGATAGCCGGCAATCGCAAGACCGAGCAGGACGGTTAGTGGAGCGAAGAAATTCCCCGGCGACGGCGAGTTGACGAAATCAGCCGCGTGGGCAGGCCCCGCCATCCACGGAATCGCGAGCAGCTTCAGATACCACAGCAGCACCGACGGCAGGGTGAACAAAATCTCCGCCGGCGAGTGATGCACCACGGTCACATTGGGCACGATGTTGGCCTGCACCAGCGTCGCAGTTTTCACTCTGGTCATGAATCCGAACAATTGCTGCTGCCCGAGTACGGCCAGACGCACACCTAGGTAGATTAGCGCAACACCCACGAACCCAGCCGACAAGGCGGCGGCGTTGCCTACACGCGCAGTGGCGGAAGCCCGCGGCGAGTCGTGCGTCGAGGGAGCCAAGCCACGGTCGTTCTCGAACAAAAGCACGTACGCGCCTATCAGCGCTGGGAACATCACTGCGCTTTCGTGACTGAAGGTTGCCAGCGCATAGAGGACGAGCGGCCCCGCCAGGCCTTTCCATCCGCTGCTCGAGCGGCGAATGAAGAGGCAGAACGCACCAAGCTCGAAGGCGGTCGAAAGCGGTTCCGGTACGTCGGTTGCCCACACCACCGGCTCGGCGTGGACCGCCAGCAGCCCGAACAGAAGCGCAGCAATCAGGCCGACGCGCGTGCTGCCGCTCAGGATTTGGGCGACGCGGAAGACGAGCACCACCACGAGCAAGTGAAGCGCGATCTTCGCTAGATGCCATCCGACCGGGCTGGCGCCGAACAGATGGTAGCCGAGACCAAGCCATAGACTCTGCATCGGCTGATAGAAGGTTGTTGTCGCGGCATGGTTGAGATCGGGGTTATTAAACCACCACAAATCCCGGGTCATTGATTTCCACAGAAACGACCACTCGGAGATATAGCGGTTCTTTTCAATCATGATCACGTCGTCAGAAAAGAACCAGTTGGTGAGGCAACGCACGTACACGAGCGCGGTCACGACGAGTACGCCCGCCAGCATCGCGGTCTCGGCACCGCTCAAGCCCCATCGCGCCACGGCTGGAAATCGAAACCCCGCCCGCGCCGCTTCTCTCGTCGGTACTGTATGGGGCCGACTGGCGGTTTCGACGAGAAGAGTATCCATACAAACCTGCCCTGCGACGGCTCGTGGCACTCGCGGGCGCGCGCGGTAGAGAATCGCGCCAGATTAGGGAAGTCAAAGGGGCTGGGCGTGCTTTCCCGCCCAGCCCCGGATCCCGCCGCGGCTATTGCACCGTAATTGTGCCGTCCTGGCTGAAATTTTGAACCTGTTGGATCGTCACGGACCCTGGACCCACGCACCCGGCCGCGCTGCTCGTGGTGCTCGACTGCGAGCAGGCAAGCTGCGTTCCGTTCACAAAGCAGCTGATCACCCATGAAACGTTAACTGTATGGGAGCCGCCTCCCACGCTGGGCGCGACAAAGTTGAAGCTGTGGGCGGAAAGCGTGCTGAGCAGAAGGTCCAGGTTGCAGGGCGAGCTGCTCGTGCACTCGCTTATCTGGTTGAACAGATTCGTACTAATTTGTTGGAAGCGCTCGTCATATGTGACGTAGGGGCTTGCATTAGTCGCCGGCGCGACAGGCTTGCCATCCAGCGTTACCTGGACCTGGATTTCAGCCGTGGCGTTCGAAGACTTCGAGCCGCCGCCGGAACTGCCGCTGATGTTAGTGTTCGTGAAGAGCCGGTTACCAACGAGGGTGTGATCAGGAGCGCGGTCTGGCTCGAATTGGGCGTCTTGATGGTGGCGCTAAGGACGGTGTCCCCTAAAGCTATATGCGTCAAGCGAAATGATATGAACAGCCAGTTAGCGCATAAGAAGCCAGCAAGCGTTCGTTTGATCAAACGGACGCAAAAGAGCCGAAAATGTCTGGCGTGTTTCGTTATCAGGCGAGCTTGCGGCGCAGGACGTCGTTGACCACCTTGGGGTTGGCCTTGCCGCCCATCGCCTTCATCACCGCGCCGACGAAGAAGCCGAACAGCTTGTCGCGCCCGGCGCGATACTCGGCGACCTTGGCCGCCTCGGCCGCGATGATCCGGTCGCACGCCTCGGCGATCGCGCCTTCGTCGGAAACCTGGGTAAGCCCGAGTTCGCCGACGGTCGCCTCGGCGCCCTTGCCCGAGCGGCACATCGCGGCAAATGCGCTCTTCGCCGCACTGAGGCTGAGGCGCGATTGCTCGACCATCTTTAGCAGTGCGGCGGTCTCCGCGGGCGAAGGTACGAGGCGCGCCGCCAGCGCGTCGCCAAGCGGCTTGCCCGATTCGTTGACGACGCGCAGGACCTCGGTCATTACCCAGTTTGCGGCGGCCTTTCGATTACTCAGTCCGGAGGCGGCCGCTTCGAAGTAATTGGCAAGTTCACCGTCCTGCGTCAGCACTGCTGCTTCGTAAGCGTTCAGCCCGTACTCGCGCGCGTAGCGCGCGCGCCGTTCGGCCGGCAGCTCTGGCATCGAGGCGCGGACGCTCTCGATGAGGTCGGACGGCACGACGATCGGCGGCAGGTCGGGCTCGGGGAAATAGCGATAGTCGTTGGCGAACTCCTTCGAGCGCATCGGACGCGTCACCTCGCGCTCGGGATCCCACAGGTGGGTCTCCTGCGAGATGCGCCGGCCAGCCGACAGCTCCTCGATCTGGCGCCGGACCTCGTACGCGATCGCCTTTTCGACGAAGCGGAACGAGTTGAGGTTTTTGATCTCGGTCTTCACGCCAAGCTCGGAGCTGCCGCGCGGGCGTATCGAGACGTTGACGTCGCATCGCAGGCTCCCTTCCTCCATCTTGACATCGGAGGCGTGAAGCGCGAGCAGGATACCGCGCAGTTCGCGCAGGTAGGCGGCGGCCTCCTCGGGCGAGCGGATGTCGGGCTCGCTGACGATTTCCATCAGGGGCACCCCCGAGCGGTTGAAATCGATCAGGCTCGCATTCTCGGCGTGGATATTCTTGCCCGCGTCTTCTTCGAGGTGGATCCGGACGAGGCGGATGCGCCGCGGCGCGTGGCCTTCGAGCGCGGGCAATTCTATATAGCCGTGGCGGCATAACGGCTCGTCGTACTGGCTAATCTGGTAGCCCTTCGGCAGGTCGGGGTAGAAGTAGCTTTTGCGCGCGAAGATTGAGTGCGGCGCGATTTCGCAATGGGCGGCGAGCCCGGTGCGGATCGCGAGCTCGACCGCATAACGGTTGAGTACCGGCAGCACGCCGGGCATCCCTATGCACACCGGGCACACGTTATGGTTGGGCGGCGCGCCGAATGCGGTCGCGCATCCGCAGAAGAGCTTCGAGCGCGTCAGGAGCTGAGCGTGGACCTCGAGCCCGATTACCGCTTCGTATGCGTCATTAGTCATTGGCGTCTGTCACCGCCTTGCGGCCCTGTCGCAACCGTCGGATCGGTTCGGCACTCTCTGGTTTGCCATTCTCGCACGCGGCTGCCGCGCGCAGAATCTCGATCTTTTTGGTCCGCCTGGCACAAAGCCGGGGTTGCTCGCCCGCGCAGGACGCGCGGAAATGATGGAAAGAGCCGAGCGCAGCGTTTTGGTTGTCATCGCTTCGGCTATCTCGGTTACACTCGCGTCGGGCGGCGTTCAAAGCCGCCCGCGCGTTCCCACGCGTCGCCCGCGCGCAGGATCGCCTCTTCGCCGAACGGCGGCCCGATCAGCTGCAACCCGACCGGCATCCCGCGCCCGTCGTAGCCGCACGGCGCCGACATCCCGGGCAGCCCGGCCAGGTTGACCGAGATCGTGAAGATGTCCGAGAGATACATCTGGAGCGGGTCGTCGGTCTTCTCGCCGAGCTTGAACGCGGTGGTCGGCGCGACCGGCGCCGCGATCACGTCGCAGGTCTTGAAAGCCGCCTCGAAGTCGCCGCGGATGAGCGTGCGCACCTTCTGCGCCTTGAGATAGTAGGCATCGTAGTAGCCGGCGGAGAGCGCGAAGGTGCCGAGCATGATGCGTCGCTTGACTTCGGCTCCGAAGCCCTGCGCGCGGGTGCGATTGTACAGCTCGATGCTGTTGGCGGCGGGCGCGCGCAGGCCGTACCGCACGCCGTCGTAGCGCGCCAGATTGGCGCTCGCCTCGGCGGTCGCGATCACATAGTACGCTGCGATCGCGTAGCCGGTATGCGGAAGCGAGATCTCGACGCATCGCGCGCCCATCGCTTCCAGCCGCGCCAGCGCGCCGCGCACCGCGCTCTCGACCTCGGGGTCCATCCCTTCGACGAAGTATTCCCTTGGCACGCCGACGCGTATGGCGCGCACGTCGCCGACCAGCGCGGCTTCGTAGTCCGGCACCGGGCGCGCCGAGCAGGTTGAATCGCGCGGGTCGGCGCCGGCAACCGCGCCCAGCACGAGCGCGGCGTCGCGCACGGTCTTGGCGAACGGCCCGACCTGGTCGAGCGAGGATGCGTAGGCGACCACGCCGTAGCGGCTGACTCTGCTGTAGGTTGGCTTGATTCCGACCACGCCGCAGAACGAAGCCGGCTCGCGGATCGAACCGCCGGTGTCGGTGCCGAGCGCGGCAAGACACTCGTCGGCGGCGACCGCCGCTGCCGAACCCCCTGACGAGCCGCCCGCCACGCGCTCGAGATCGTAGGGATTACGCGTCGGGCCGAAAGCCGAGTTCTCGGTGGACGAGCCCATAGCAAACTCGTCCATGTTGGTTTTGCCGACGAACACGGCGCCTTGTGCGCGGAGCTTTTCGATCGTGGTCGCGTCGAAGGGCGGCACGAAGTTGCTGAGAATCCTCGAGGCGCAGGTCGTGCGCACGCCGCGCGTGCAGTAAATGTCCTTGATCCCCAGCGGGATGCCGCACAGCGCGGGCGCGTCGCCGGCCTTGAGCCGCCGGTCGGCCTCCTCGGCCTGCGCCATCGCCTCGGTCTCGCACACGGTGATGAAGGCGTTAAGGCGTGGCTCGACCGCCGCGATACGGTCAAGGCAGGCGCGGGCAAGCTCGCGCGCCGAGATCTCGCGCCGGCGCAGGCGCTCGCGCGCCTCGGCGATCGTCATTCGGTGAAGTTCGGATGATGCCATCGTAAGGTGACTTCGGCCGCCGGCGCGCACGCATCGGCCGTGCGGGCACGGGCGTTGCGCGGTGGCCCGTTGGCTAATCGATGATCCTCGGCACCTTGAACAAGAAGCCGTCGCGCGCCGGCGCATTGGCCAGCATCGCGTCTGGCGCGGCGCGGTTGGTCACCGCATCCTCGCGCGCCGGCGTGCCCGCCTCGCCGACCTGCGCGGTCGGCGCTACCTCGGCCGTGTCGAGCTGGTTGAGCTTGTCCACGTAACCCAGGATGTCGCTCAGTTCGAGCTGGAGGCGCTGCTCTTCCGCCGCCGTCAGTTCAAGCCGCGCCAGCCGCGCGACATGGCGCACCTGCTCTAGACTGATTTTGCTCTCCGCCATCGCCGGTTAATCCTAACATCCGGTGCTCTCTTTTTCACCGATCCGCAGGCGCGCGGCGATTCCCTCCGCTTGCCCGCTTGCGAGGGCGCGGTCTCCCGCCTAGCTTTGAGAGCGGTGAAGCTGGCAGAGCATCTGCGGGCCCTGGCGGAGCGGATCGGCAGTGGGTGGGATTTCGGATTCGCCTCGCTCGCCGGGCTGGACCGGATGGCGCTGGGGAGGCGCGGCGAGCGTATCGCCGAGCGCCATCTCAGGCGGCGCGGCTATCGCATCCTTGAGCGCAACTTCTGCGCAGCGGGCGCCGAGATCGACCTGGTTGCGCTCGACGGCGATACGCTGGTGTTCGTCGAGGTCAAGACCCGGCGCACGGCAGCGAGCGGCACGCCCGCCGAATCGGTCCATCCGCTCAAGCAGAGCCGTCTGCGGCGCGCCGCCGAAATGTATGCGCTTAGCCGTCATGCGCAGGACCGCGCGATGCGTTTCGACGTGGTCGAGGTCCATGCAGGCCCGGCCCGTCATCTCGAACTTCTAAGGGACGCTTTTTGAATGCTCGACATTCGCCTCATCCGCGAACAACCGGACCGCGTCAAGGCCGATCTGGGCAAGTGCGGCGTCGATCCCGCCGAGATCGATCGGATCCTGGAAACCGACGCGCGCCGCCGGCGGCTCCAGCATCAACTCGACGAGCTGCGCGCGCGGCGCACGCGCGAATCGCGCGAATTAGGCAAAGCGGCGCCCGAGGAGCGCGAGCGGCGGCGGGCCGGGATGCGCGAGCTGGGCGACAGGATCGGCGCCGGCGAGCGCGAATTGGCAGAGATCGAGCGCGAATTCGAGCAACTGATGCTCGGCGTGCGCAACCTGCCGCGCCCTTACGTTCCCATCGGCAAGAGCGAGGCTGACAACAGGATCGTGCGGGGCGAGGGCGAGCCGCGCAAATTTGACTTCAAGCCGCTGCCGCATTGGGAACTCGGGGAACGGCTGGGGATTATCGACTTCGAGCGCGGGGTCAAGCTTTCGGGCACGCGCTTCTACCTGCTGGTCGGGCTCGGCGCTCGGCTGGAGCGTGCGCTGATCGCCTGGATGCTCGACGTCAAGACGCGCGAGCAGGGCTACCTCGAAGTGATTCCGCCGCTGATGGTCAACAGCGCGACCGCCACCGGCACCGGACAGCTGCCCAAGTTCGGAGACACGATGTACCGCGACATCGAGGAGGACTACTGGTTCATCCCGACCGCCGAGGTGCCGCTCACCAATCTCTACCGCGACGAGATTCTCGACGCCGAGCGCCTGCCGATCTATCTGACCGCGTATACGCCGTGCTTTCGGCGCGAGAAGATGTCGGCCGGGCGCGACGTGCGCGGCATCAAGCGCGGCCATCAGTTCGACAAGGTCGAGATGGTCAAGCTGGTCGCGCCCGAGACGTCCGACGCCGAGCTGGACAAGCTGGTCGATAATGCGGTCGAGTTGTGCCGGCGGCTGAAGATTCCGTACCGGGTCGTGCAGTTGTGCACCGCCGATCTCGGCTTTTCCAGCGCCGCGACCT
The DNA here is from genome assembly GCA_035650475.1 of Candidatus Binataceae bacterium. Taxonomy (NCBI): domain Bacteria; phylum Candidatus Binatota; class Binatia (SeqCode); order Binatales (SeqCode); family Binataceae (SeqCode); species Binataceae bacterium (SeqCode). Next base: position 124,388 of record DASRHP010000001.1, on the reverse strand, counting down.
GCGACATCGAAATGTGGGCGCCGGGGCTGGGCGAATGGCTCGAGGTCAGTTCATGCTCGAACTGCACCGATTTTCAGCCGCGCCGCGCCAACCTGCGCTTTCGCCCGGCCAGGGGCGCGCGTCCAGAATACGTGCACGCGCTCAACGGTTCGGGCCTCGGACTGCCGCGCACGCTGATCGCCGTGCTGGAGAACTACCAGCAGGCCGACGGTAGCGTGATGGTGCCGGAGGTGCTGCGCCCGTACATGGACGGAATCGAGGTTATCCGAGCGCGCTAGCGCGGCGACGCGCGTCGGCAAATGTCCTGCGCAGCGGCGCGCGGGTGAGCGCATTTCTCCACCGGGCCCGCGGAATTTAACAATCCGGTAACAATCGGTCGTTACGTTTGGCCATGGAGGACTGTAGCCTTGAGGCGGTCGCGGCGCGGGGCCGCACGGGCATCAACGGCGCAATTCCATCTTGGCCGAATTTCTCGAAGCAGCGCCAGAGAGCGTAGCGATGGCACCGGGGGGTGTCGCGCGCGCTCGTTCCTTCCACGTCCGTTTGCACGGCGACCGCATCTTCAATTTCGTCACGCTGGTGCTCGCGCTGGCGAGCCTGAGCATCCTGCTCGGCCTGGCGATCGCGCTAGTTGTTAATTCCGCGCCGTCGCTGAGGGCTTTCGGCTGGGGCTTCGCCCTCAGTTCGGATTGGGACCCGGTCAACGAGCGCTACGGCGCGCTGCCCTTCATCTACGGAACCGCGATTTCCTCGGCGCTTGCGTTGCTGATTGCGGTGCCACTCAGCCTTGGCGTTGCGCTTTGCCTAAGCGAGCTGGCGCCGGCGTGGCTCAGCCGGCGTCTGGGTTTCATGGTCGAGTTGCTGGCCGCGATTCCTTCGGTGGTTTACGGCCTGTGGGCGATTTTCGTGCTCGGGCCGTGGCTGCGCGACCGCGTCGAGCCTTTGCTCAGCGCGACGCTCGGCTTCCTGCCGCTGTTCCAGGGTCCGCAGGTTTCGGTCAGCATGCTGTGCGCGGGTGTGGTGCTCGCGATCATGGTCATTCCCTACGTCGCGGCGGTTTGCACCGACGTCTTCCGCGCGGTGCCGCAGACGCAGCGCGAGGCCGCGCTGGCGCTGGGCGCCACCCGATGGGAGATGGTGCGGATGGCGGTCCTGCCATACGGACTGTCAGGAATCATCGGCGCGATCATCCTCGGGCTCGGCCGCGCGCTGGGCGAGACGATTGCGGTTGCGATGGTGATCGGCAACTCGCCCGAGATTTCGCTCTCGCTGTTCAAACCCTCGGCCACGCTGGCCAGCGTGATCGCCAACGAGTTTGCCGAGGCGACCTCGGCGATGCACGTCTCGGCGCTGGTCGAATTGGGCCTGGTGCTGCTGGTGCTCGGGCTCATCATCAATATCGTCGCGCGCGCGCTGGTGCTGGGTGCGACTCAGAACCGCTTCGAGGCCGAGCAATGAACGGGCAAGCGGTGACGCGCACGCGGCGCGATCGCTGGCGCAAGGTCAAGAGCGACCTGATGATGGGCGTGACCGTGGTCGCGACCGTCATCACGCTGCTCCCGCTGTTCATCATCCTTGGCTACCTGGTTGCCAAGGGCGCCTCGAGTCTCAACCTTGCCTTCTTCATCCACATGCCCGCGCCGGTGGGCGAGGCCGGCGGCGGGATGGCCAACGCGATCGTCGGCACGCTGGAGCTGATCGGGTTGGCGATGCTGATGGGGGTGCCGGTGGGAATCGGCACCGGCCTCTACCTCGCCTCGCATCGCACGAGCCGCTTCGCCGACGCGCTGCGCTTCGGCGCCGACGTCATGATGGGGGTGCCGTCGATCGTGGTCGGGATCTTCGCCTACGCGGTGATCGTACGGCCGATGGGCGGCTTCTCGGCCCTGGCCGGCGCCTTTGCCCTGGCGGTGATCATGATTCCGCTGGTTACCCGGACTACCGAGGAGATGCTGCTGCTGGTGCCGCACGAGCTGCGCGAGGCGGCGCTTGCGCTGGGTGTCCCGGCCTGGCGTACCACGCTGTCGGTGGTCGCGCGTACGGCGGCGGGCGGAATCGCCACCGGTGTCATCCTGGCGATCGCGCGGATCGCGGGCGAGACCGCGCCGCTACTGTTTACCGCTTTTGGCAACCGTTTCTGGTCAACCTCGCTGACCAATCCGATCGCGACCCTCACCGTGCAGGTCTACACCTACGCCATCTCGCCCTTCCCCGACTGGCAGCGTCAGGCGTGGGCAGGCGCGCTGGTGCTGACGGCGATCGTGCTCGCGCTGGAGCTGGGAGTAAGATGGGTGACGCGGGGGGATGCGCGGATGCCGCGCTGAGCGCCATGGTTGACAAGCTCGTCGTGCGCAATCTCAGCGCCTGGTTCGACCAGACCCGCGCGCTGAACGCGATCAACCTGACGTTTCCGGCCAACGTGGTCACCGCGATCATCGGGCCCTCGGGATGCGGCAAATCCACCCTCGTGCGCTGCCTCAATCGGATGCATGAGGTCGTACCCGGCGCCCGGGCCGAGGGCGAGGTCCTGCTCGACGGTGAGGACATCTACGCCCCCGGGGTCGATCCGGTGCAGGTGCGCCGGCGGATCGGGATGGTTTTCCAGAAGCCGACTCCCTTTCCGACCATGTCGATCGAGGACAATGTCGCCGCAGGCCTCAAGCTCAACGGGATCGCGCTCAAGCGCGCCGAGCGCGACCGTATTGTCGAGCGCAGCCTGCGCCAGGCGGCGCTGTGGGACGAGGTCAAGGACCGGCTGCGGCGGCCGGGCGCCAGTCTCTCGGGCGGCCAGCAGCAGCGGCTGTGCGTGGCGCGGGCGCTGGCGGTCGAACCCGAAGTGCTCCTGATGGACGAGCCGTGCTCGGCGCTCGACCCGATCTCGACCGCCCGTATTGAGGAGCTGCTGCTGGAGCTCAAGGCTAGCTACACAATCGTGCTGGTGACGCATAATATGCAACAGGCGGCCCGCACGGCGGACCTGACCGCGTTCCTCTACGCCGGGGAGCTGATCGAGTTCGGCGACACCCGCCAGGTCTTTACCAACCCGGCCCGCCGCGAGACCGAGGATTACATCACGGGGCGCTTCGGCTAGCGCCGCGGAGGGCGTCAGATGGACAGCTCGCAGCCCCAGCACACCAATCGCCAGTACGAGGTCGAACTGCGCGCGGTGCGCGCCGACCTGCTCAAGATGGGCGGGCTGGTCGAGCACCAGATCGCGCAGGCGATGGAGGCGCTGGTCAACCGCGATACGCCCAAGGCGCGGGCGACGATCGCCCGCGACGCCGAGGTCAACCGGATGGACGTCGAGATCGACGAGCGCTGCGTGCAGCTGCTCGCGCTCCATCAGCCGGCCGCCAGCGATCTGCGCTTCATCACCACCGGGCTCAAGATTACCACCGACCTCGAACGGATCGGCGACAATGCCGTCAACATTTGCGAGCGCGTGCTCGAGCTCAACGAGGAGCCCCAGCTCAAGCCCTACCTCGACCTGCCGCGGATGGCCGAGCTAGCGCAGTCGATGGTCAAGGACAGCCTCGACGCCTTCGTGCGCGATGACACCGTGCTGGCCGAGGAAGTGATCGCGCGCGACGACGAAGTCGATCAGCTCAACTACCAGATCTACCGTGAGCTGCTTTCCTACATGGCCGAGGATGCGAAGACGATTCCGCGCGCGACCCGCCTGCTGTTCATCTCCAAGTATTTGGAACGCATCGCCGACCACGCGACCAATATCGCCGAGATGGTCGTCTTCATGGTCAAGGGGCGAACCATCCGCCACATGGACAAGAAAAAGCAGTGACCGAGCCAGCGTCACAGCCGCGCCCCGCCGCCTCCGCTCCCCGCCACCGCGTCCTGGTGGTCGAGGACGAGCGCGACATCCGCGAGCTCGTGCGCTTCACCCTGGAACAGGAGGGCTTCGTCGTCGACGAGGCCGCCGACGCTGACGCTGCGCTGGAGCGGATCGCACGCCGCGCGCCCGACCTGCTGGTGCTCGACGTGATGCTGCCCGGGATGTCGGGGCTGGAGCTGTGCCAGCGCCTGCGCACTGGGCCGGCGACCGCGGCGATGCCGATCCTGATGCTGACGGCGAAGGGCGCCGAGGTGGATCGCGTGCTGGGGTTGGAGATGGGGGCCGACGACTACGTGGTTAAGCCCTTCAGCCCGCGCGAGGTCGTCGCGCGCATCCGCGCGTTGCTGCGCCGGGCGCGGCTGGTGGCCGAGGCCGGCGACGCCGGCGGCTACGAGCGCGGGCGGCTGCGGCTGGACTTCGGCACCTACGAGACGTTCGTTGACGGCCGGCGGATCGAGATGACGTTGCGCGAGTTCGAGCTCTTACGCTTCTTCGTCCTCCATCCGCTGCGCGTCTATACCCGCGAACAGCTGCTCGACCAGGTCTGGGGACGTGACACCTTCGTCGAGCCGCGCACCGTTGACGTCCATGTACGCCGTCTGCGCCGGCATATCGAGCGCGACGATGCGAATCCCGAACTGATTCTTACCGTGCGCAGCGTCGGTTACCGCTTCAATCCCCAGCCGCTTGGGTAAGTCGATAAAGCTTCGCCTCGCCATCGTCATTTTGCTCGCGCTCGCGCCGCCCGCGATTGCGCTCGTGGCGCTCGCCGCAATCGGTGCAGTGGCCTGGCCGTGGGCGCTCGCCGCGCTGATGGCGGGCGCGCTGGCAAGCGCCGCCGGCGCCGCCGTCACCGTGGCGGCATGGACGCGCAGCGCCGAGCGGATCGAAGACGCCGGCGAGGCCCTGGCTGAGCGCCGGCGCCCCGCCCATCTCCATCACGAGGGCGCCGACCCGATGGGCCGCGCCGAGCATCGCCTGCTCGAGGCGATCGATGCGGCGGTGAGCGAGCTCGAGGCGCTCGCCGAGCAGCGCGACGAGTTCGAGGCGATCCTGCGCAGCATGACCGAAGCGGTCGTGGTCACCGGGCGGCGCGGCGAAGTCATCCTGCTTAACGGCGCGGCGCGCCGGATGTTCGCGCTGGACGCCGAGAGCAACTACCGCGGACGCGCCTTCGTCGAGCTGTGCCGCGACCCGCGCCTGCAGGAGTTCGTGGCGCGTTCGATGGGCGCGGCCGACCGCGGCGTGGTGAGCGCCGAGTTCCAAATCCAGACCCCCGCGCCGCACTATCTCGCGGCCAACGCCGCGCCGGTGCGCGCCGCGGACGCCGCGGCCGCCTGGGTGTTGGTCTTCCACGACATCACCCAGCTCAAGGCCTACGAAACCGTGCGTGCGGATTTCATCGCCAACCTGACCCACGAGATCCGCACTCCGCTGAGCGCGCTCTGCGGCTATGCGGAGACTTTGATGAGCGGTGTCGAGGACGCCGACACCCGCCGCCGCTTCCTCGGCATCATCGAACGCCAGTCACGCCGCCTGGCCCGGCTGGTCGACGACCTCATCACGCTTTCCGACCTCGAGCGCGGATTTTCCCCGCTCAAAACCGAACCGCTCGAAGCACGCCGGGTGATCGAGGAGGCTGTCGAGCTGATGCGCGAGCCGGCCGCGCGCCAGGGCGTGGAGCTGGAAGGGCGATGCGCGCCAGAGGTGGCGCCCATCGCGGGCGACCGCGACCGCCTGCATCAGGTGATGATCAACCTGCTCGACAATGCGATCAAATACACTCCGCGCGGCGGCCGGGTGGTCGCCGAGGCACGCGCCGCAAAGGCCAACGGCGCGCCCGGCGCGCCCTCGCGCGAGGGCGTGGAGCTGGTGGTCAGCGACACCGGTGAGGGGATTCCCGCCGCCGACATCCCACGCCTGACCGAGCGCTTCTATCGCGTCGACCGCGCCCGCTCGCGCGAGCTGGGCGGTACCGGTCTTGGGCTCGCTATCGTCAAGCACATCGTGCAGCTCCATCACGGCCATCTGCGCATCGAGAGCCGCCTGCGCGAAGGCACCACGGTCACCGTATGGCTGCCGGCAGCGGTCGAGGCGCCGCCGGCCTGACCGCATTTATCCGGATGCACGGTTTCGGCCTTCTGCGGCGACTTTCGCGGGCTCCGCAGCGCCGCTAAGCTATAAGAAAGCTGCCACCCCTCTACGGGCAGCAGATGGAAAGCGGGTATTGCTTGAAGGCGATCGTCGTCGGCGGGGGTATCATCGGATGCTCGGTGGCGTGGCGGCTTGCCGCCGAGGGGGTTGCCACGACGGTGCTCGAACGGGGCCGGATTGGCCAGGAAGCCTCGTGGGCTGCCGCCGGGATGATCGCGCCGCAGGCCGAAGCCGACGGGCCCGGTCCCTTCTTTGACCTCTGCCTCAAGGCGCGGGACCGGTTCGAGGCGATCGTTGATCGCCTGGCGCACGAGAGCGGGATCGATCCCGAGTACGACCGCGCCGGCATCCTTTACGTCGCGCTTGACGCCGCCGAGCGGAGCGAGCTCGAGCGGCGCGCCCGATGGCAGCGCGCGGTGGGCGCGCCGGTCGAGGAACTGAGCGGGTCCGAGGCGCGCCGGCTCGAGCCTGCGCTTTCGCCGCAGGCGCTCTATGCGCTCCATTTGCCGAGCAACCGGCGCACCGATAATCGCAAGCTCACCCGGGCTTACGCGGCGGCCGCGCGCAAGGCCGGCGCCGAGCTCGTCGAGGGCGTGCGCGTGGACGGCATCGCCACGCGCGGCGGGCGCGCCGGCGGCGTGGTGAGCGATGACGGCGCGGTGCGCGAGGCAGATGTCGTGGTGGTCGCCGCCGGCGCGTGGGCCGGCGAGTTGCGCGGTCTGGAAGCCGACCGCGTCCGTCTTCATCCGGTGCGCGGCCAGATCGTGTGCTTCGAGGCTGAGCCCGGGGCGCTCGGCCCCGCGCTGTTCTCGCTGCGCGGCTATCTGGTGCCGCGCCGCGATGGCCGTCTGCTCGCCGGTTCCACGATGGAGGAGGCGGGCTTTAACAAGACCGTCACGCTGGCGGGGCTCGAAAAGATCGTGCGCGGCGCCGCCGCGATGGTGCCAGGGCTCGGCGGGACAGCGTTTCGCGAAGCCTGGGCCGGACTGCGGCCGGCGACGCGCGATTTGTGGCCCGTGCTGGGCCCTTCGCCGAGCGTGCCCAACGTCCTGTGGGCCGCCGGCCATTTCCGCAGCGGAATTCTGCTCTCCGCGCTCACCGGCGAGATCATCGCCGATCTCGTTGCGGGGCGCCGCCCCGCGATCGATCTCGCGCCATTTTCTCCCGCGCGCCTGAGGGAACAATCGCTATGAATCAGCCCCGCATCCTCGGACTGATGCATGATCTGTTTTTCCGCTCCAAGGTTGACGCGGTGGCCCACGCCGCCGGCATCGAGGTCGCCTATGCGGGCTCGCTCGACGAGGCGCGCGAACGATGCGCCGACGGGATGCCCGCGATCATTTTCGTTGACCTCGCCGACCCGCGCTTCCCCGCCGTGCAGACGGCCGACGCGATGCGCGAGGCGGCGCCGGGGATCAGGCTGATCGGCTTTGCCTCGCACGTCGATCTCAAGGCGCTGGGCGCGGCCAAGGACGCTGGCTTCGAAATGGCGCTGTCGCGCAGCGAATTCACCCAGCGGCTGCCTGATTTGCTCAAGTCCTGAACCCACCGCGGCCGCCGCGAGAGCGGGCCGACGCGCCGCCTTGGCGGAAGTGATATAAGAGCGGCGATGGACGCCGTGCTCGACGCCTTCCATCCAGCGGTGCGCGCCTGGTTCGCCGAGCGCTTCGGCGAGCCCTCGCCGGCGCAATGCGCGGGTTGGCCCGTTATCGCCGAGTGCGACCGGCCCCCCGGTCACGACGTCCTGCTCTGCGCGCCGACCGGAAGCGGCAAGACGCTGGCCGCCTTCATGTGGGCGATCGACCGCCTCTTCCGCGACGCCGAGCGCGGAGAACTCTGCGATCGCGTCTCGGTGCTTTACGTCTCGCCGCTCAAGGCTCTCGCCAACGACATCCGGGTCAACCTTGAGGAACCGCTGGCGGGAATCCGCCACGCTGCCGAGCGGCTTGCGGCAGGCGAGGGCAGCGCTCGCGCGATAGGCGAGGTCCGCGCGGGCTTGCGCACGGGCGACACGCCCGCGAATGAACGGTCGGCGATGCTGCGCCGGCCCCCGCATATTTTGGTCACAACTCCCGAGACGCTGTTCATCCTGCTGACCTCGCCGCGCTTTCGTCGAAGCCTGGGCGCCGTGCGCTATGTGATCGTCGATGAGCTGCACGCGCTCGCGCCCAACAAACGCGGCGCGCATCTGATGGTGACGCTGGAGCGGCTGGAGCGGATGGTGCGAATGGGCGGAGGGCCGCGTCCGGTGCGCATCGGGCTGTCGGCGACACTCAATCCGATCGAACGGCTGGCCGAATTTCTCGCCGGCGCCGAAGTCGCCGCCGACGGTGAGCGCCGGCCGCGGCCGGTCAAAGTCGTGCGTGCCGACGATCGCGCTCGCCGGATGGACCTTGCGGTGATCGCCCCCGGCCCCGGGCTTGGCCCGCTTGCGACCCATCAGCACTGGGAAGCGATGTACGACGCGGTCGCTGAGCTGGTCCGCGCGCATCGCACCACGCTCGTGTTTACGCTCAGCCGGCGATGGGCTGAGCGGATCGCGCTTAACTTGCAAAAGCGCCTCGGCGAGGATGCCGTGATGGCGCATCACGGAAGCCTCGCGCGCGCCGAGCGGCTGGCCGCCGAGCAGCGGCTCAAGCGCGGCGAGCTGCGCGCGATCGTGGCGACCTCCTCGCTGGAGCTTGGAATCGACGTCGGCGCGGTCGAGCTGGTCTGCCAGATTGATTCGCCCAAGACCATCTCGGCCGCGATCCAACGCATCGGCCGTTCGGGCCATCGTCTCGATGCGACGCCCAAGGGCCGCTTCTTCGCGCTCACGCTCGACGATCTGATCGAATGCGCCGCGGCCGTGCGCGCGATTCGCGCAGGCCGCCTGGACGAAGTCGAGATTCCCGTAGGATGCCTCGACGTGGCGGCGCAGCAGATCGTCGCGATCGCCGCCGAGGAAGACGAAATCGGCGAAGCGGAGCTGCTGCGGCTGCTGCGCGGCGCATACAATTTCGCGGCGCTCGACCGCGCCGCGCTCGGGCGCCTGCTCGAGCAGATGGGTGCCGAGATGCCCTCGCGCGTGCAGGGCGCCGCGCCAAAAATCTTTTATGATCGCACGGGCGCGCGGGTACGTCCGCGGCGCGGCGCGCGCCTGGCCGCGATCACCTCGGGCGGCACGATTCCCGAAAGCGGCAATTACGACGTGGTGATTGCTTCCGAGGGCCGCAAGATCGGCGACGTCGAGGAAGACTTCGCGCAAGAGTCCTCGCGGGGCGACATCTTCGCCCTTGGCTCGATGCCGTGGCGCATCCTCGGCATTTCGCGCAACCGCCTGATGGTCGAGCCGGCGCCCGGGATGGCACCGTCGCTGCCGTTCTGGCAGACCGAGGCGGCCGGCCGCTCGCCCGCGTTGTCGGCGGAAGTCTGCGAGCTGAAAAGCGCGCTCGCCGCGCGCCTCGCGGACGGCGGCGGCGAGCCCGCCGCGGCGTGGCTGGCCGAGGAATGCGCGATGGAGGCCGGCGCCGCGGGCCAGGTCGTCGAATACGTGCGCCGCGGAGCGGCCGCGCTCGGCGCGATTCCCGGCCCGCGCACGCTGGTCGTCGAGCGCTTCTTCGACGGCCTCGGCGGCACGCAGGTGGTGATTCATTCGCCGCTCGGGATGCGCCTCAATCGCGGCTTCGGCCTCGCGCTGCGCAAGCGGCTGTGCCAGTCGTTCGACTTCGAAATCCAGGCCTCGGCGATCGACGACGCGGTGCTGCTGGCGCTCAACGCGCGCCACAGCTTTCCGCTGGAGTCGGTGCTCGCGATGCTCTCCGCGCGCGGCGTGCGCCGCGTGCTCGAACAGGCGCTGCTGGCGGCGCCGATGTTCGAGGTGCGCCTGCGCCACGTGGCGACGCGCGCGCTGGCGGTGATGCGCACGATGCGCGGGCGCAAGGTCCCGGCGTGGATCCAGCGGCTGCGCGCGCAGGAAGTGGCCGCCGCGATCTTTCCCCAACGCGAGGCCTGCTTCGAAAATCGCCCGCCCGAGATCGAGCTGCCCGACCATTTCATCCCCGACGAGGCGATGCGCGAGTGCCTGACCGAATCGACCGATGCTGCCCGCCTTAAGCAACTGCTCGGCGCGATCGAGCGCGGCGACGTGCGGGTGGTGACGGTTGATGCGGTCGCGCCGTCGGTCTTCGCCCATCGCGTGCTGCTCGCCTGGGATTACTCCTTCCTCGACGACGGCGAGCGCGCCAACCGGCGCAGCCGCACGGTCACGCTCAACCGCGCGATGGCCGAAGACGTCCTGCGGACCGAGGACCTCTCAACGATGCTTGCGGCCGATGCGGTGGAAAGCGTCACGGCCGAGGTGAGCGGATGCGCAATTGCGCGCCGGGCGCGCGACCGCGACGAGCTCTATCAGCTGATTCGCGCGCATGGCGCGCTCCGCCCCTCTCAGCTTGCCGAGCGCACCGCGGGCGATTGGCAGGCGATGCTCGCGGAACTGGAGCGCGAGGGCAGGGTGGTGCGCACGCGCGTCGCGGCCGGGGCTTTGGAGGCCGTGGTCGCATCGGAAGACGCGACGCTGTTCGCCGCCGCTTATAAGGGAGCCCTGTTCGAACCGCCGTCGGCGGCGCGCAACGCCGAGGGCGCGGTCGAGCCCGAGGATGCCGCGCGTGAGATTGTCCGCCGTGCGCTTGCGACCTCGGGCCCGGTCGAGGTCGCCGACCTCTGCGAGCGTCTGAGCATGACGGTGTCTGCGCTGGAACGCGCTCTGCTGGCGCTCGAAGCTCGCGGACTCGTCTTTCGGGGCCATTTCACGCCGCGTCGCACACCGCCTGGCGCGCCGGCGGCGGAGCGCCGCGCCGCGGCCGGCGTCGAGCAGTGGTGCGACCGCTACAACCTGGAGAAGATCCATCGCTTGACCCTCAACCGCCTGCGTTCGGAAATCGAGCCATGCGCGGACCACGAGTATGCAGCCTTCCGGCTGCGATGGCAGCACGTCGGCGGTGCCGGTATCGCCGCCGACCAGAGCGGCGTCGCGGCAGTCCTCGATCAGCTCTCGGGCGTCGCGCTCAGCGCCGAGTTGTGGGAGAGCGCAATTCTGCCGGCGCGCGTCACCGGCTATCGCCCGGAGTGGCTCGACCTGCTCTGCCTCGGCGGCGAAGTGGTGTGGGCGGCGGTGCCGGGCGCCAACGCGCTCGAGGAGGCCCCCGCGCGAATCACTTTTCTGCGCCGCAAACGAAGCGCGATGGTCCGCGGCGAGGCGCAGGCGCGCGAACTTGCCGGGCAACTCGCCGATCCTGACGAGCGTGCGGTCTTTTTTGCGCTCGCGGCCGGCGGTGCGCAATACCTCGACGAGCTGGCCGACCGCGCCGGGTTGCCCGAACGCGTCGCGCTCGCGGCGCTGTGGCGGCTCGCGGCCGGAGGACGCGTCTCGAACGACAGCTTTGCGCCGTTGCGCCTGTTATGGGCGGCGCCGGCGGCGATGCGCACGATCGCGCCGGCTGCCGCGTATCGCCGCAGCGCTCGCCACGACGCCGCCTTGCGCGCGCGTTTGCACTCGAGCGTGACGGGCCGATGGTCCGCGCTCGGCGACGCGACCCCGGCCGATATTGCAGGTGCGGACGCGGCTGGCGACGGCAGGGGTGAGCTGGCGGCGTCGCGGGCCGGCGAGGCGCGGGACCTCGCGCGCGAGCGTGCGCTCAGGCTGCTCGAACGCCACGGGATAGTGTCGCGCGAGATGCTGGCGCTGGAGAGCATACCGCTTGCGTGGCAGGAAATTTCTTTCGCGTTGCGCAGGCTGGAGTACGCGGGCACTATCCGCCGCGGGTATTTCGTCCGTTCGCTCTCCGGCGAGCAGTACGCGCTGCCGGCGGCGCTCGAGACGCTTGCCGCGGTGCGCAACCTCAACCCGGCGCGCGAGCGGCCGGTGGCCCTCAGCGCCGCCGACCCCGCCAATCCTTACGGAGCATTGCTGCCTGGATGCGGCGTGGCGCGCGACGCCGCCAACTTTATTGTCCTGCGCGCGGGCCGTGTAGTTCTGGGCCTCGCCGGGCGTGCTCTTGTCGTCGCCGACGCGCTCGACGACGAGGCGTTTGCGGCGGCGCTCGGCGCGCTTATCGAGCTGCGGCGCAAGCTTACGGTCGAGACCGTCGACGGTGTCGAGGCGCTCGCTTCGGCACGGGTCGGCGCGATGGCCGCGATGGGATTCCATTCCGACGGCCGCGCCCTGGTCTATGACGGGCTTCCCGGCCCGGCTCCCGCCCGAGCCGCCACGCGCGGCTGAATTTCGGTCGATAGCAGCAGCCGCCATGGGTGCGCCCCACCACCCACCAGCCCCTCAACATACGGATAGGCGTGGGGCGAAGCTTGCTTTCACCCGTCCCGTGCGGATGAGATTGTGCCTATGAGAAAAACCCAGTGGCTCTACGGTTTGCTGGTGTTTACGGGTGGTCTGGCGGGGGGGATCGTGTCGGGCGCGTTTTGGCGGCCGTCCACTGCCGTCGCCGATACGCCCAAAGCCGCGCCACCGCTCGCGCAGCGCGTTGTGACCGCGACCGAGTTTGTGCTGGACGATCCTGCGGGCAAGCCGCGCGCGCGGATGAGTGTTGGCAAGGACGGCCAGGCCGCTTTCGCAATGTACGATCGCGATCAACATCTGCGCGCCGAAATGCTGGTTACCTCGCAGGGCGTGCCGCAGGTTCAGCTCTATGACACGGCCAGCAAACTGCGAATCGCGCTCGACATCAGCACCGACGGCGTTCCCACCGTGCGCCTGATGGACAAGGACAGCGTCCCGCGCGCGCTATTTGGGGTGGACGGCGACGGCGAGCCAGGGCTCAACTTTTACGCCAGGGACGGCAAACTGATGCGCGAGCTGCCCTAGTGAAAGAGCGCCGCGATGCGCGGTGGAAATCCGACGGCGCGCCGCGTGGCGGAGCCGCCCGGAGCGCGCTAATCTGAAAACTCAAGGCCACCGCGCCGCGCAGGCTTGCGTCGGCGCCGCGGTTTTCCTGAAAGGACCTGCCTCGAAGATGGGAAAAGACAGCTTCGGCGCGCGCGCCACGCTCAGCGTCGGCGGCCGCAAGTACGCGATTTTCAGCCTGGCGGCGCTCGAGAAGCGCGGCTTTGCGCTCTCGCGCCTGCCGTATTCGATAAAGGTGATGCTGGAGAACGTGCTGCGCCGCGAGGACGGCGTCGTCGTCACCGCCGACCAGGTCGAAGCAATGGCGCGCTGGAGCGGCCAGCCCGGCGAACAGGAGTTCTCCTTCATGCCCGCGCGCGTCCTGCTCCAGGACTTTACCGGCGTGCCGGTGGTGGCCGACCTCGCGGCGATGCGCGACGCAATTAAGCGCCTGGGCGGCGATCCGGCGCGGATCAACCCCATCCAACCCGCCGATCTGGTGATCGACCATTCCGTGCAGGTGGACGCATTCGGGACCGCGCAGGCTTTCGCGATCAACGCGCAGCTCGAGTTCGAGCGCAACCGCGAGCGTTACCTGTTTTTGCGATGGGGCCAAAGAGCCTTCGACAATTTCCGCGTCGTCCCGCCCGACACCGGCATCGTCCATCAGGTGAATCTCGAATACCTTGCGCCGGTCGTCTTCACCTCGAAGGACGGCCAGGCCTATCCCGACACCCTGCTCGGCACCGACTCGCATACGACGATGATCAACGGACTGGGCGTGGTCGGATGGGGCGTGGGCGGGATCGAGGCCGAGGCGGCGATGCTCGGGCGGTCGATTCCGATGCTGATTCCCGAGGTGGTCGGCTTCAAGTTTACCGGCAGCCTGCGCCCGGGCGCGACCGCCACCGACCTCGTGTTGACGGTAACCCAGATGCTGCGCAAGCGCGGCGTGGTGAACAAGTTCGTCGAGTATTTCGGCAGCGGCCTGGGCAGTCTCAGCGTGGCCGACCGCGCCACGCTCGGCAACATGTCGCCCGAGTACGGAGCGACGATCGGGTTCTTCCCGGTGGACGAGCAGACGCTGGAGTACCTCAGGATGACCGGGCGCTCGGAGCAGCAGGTGCGGCTTATCGAGGCCTATTGCAAGGAGCAGGGGCTGTTCCGCACCGCGTCTTCGCCCGATCCCATATTCTCCGGCACGCTCGAGCTTGACCTGGGGCAGGTCGAGCCGAGCATGGCCGGGCCGCGCCGGCCGCAGGACCGCGTCACGCTGCGCGCGGTGAAACGCGAGTTTCGCAGCGAGCTCGCCAAGGAGGTCGCCAACCACGACAGTGTCGATCCGAAGGTCGTCGCGCGCTGGATTGGCGAGGGCGGAGCCGCTGCCGCGGCGCCGCACGATCCGCTCCCGGCCAACCAGCTGGGCGCGCTCGGCCAAAAGGTTGAAGTCCGCGACGGCGGCGGCGAGAGCTTTACCCTGACCCAGGGCTCGGTGGTGATCGCGGCGATCACGAGCTGCACCAACACCTCGAATCCGTCCGTGATGTTGGGCGCGGGGCTGCTCGCCAGGAAGGCGGTCGAGCGTGGGCTCAGCATCAAGCCGTGGGTCAAGACCAGCCTCGCGCCAGGCTCGAAGGTGGTCACCGACTATTTGCGACGCGCCGGGTTGCTTGAGTATCTCGAACGGCTGCGCTTCAACCTGGTCGGCTACGGATGCACCACCTGTATCGGCAACAGCGGGCCGGTGGCCGAGGAAATCGCTGCGGCGGTCAAGCAGGGCAGCCTGGTGACCTGCGCCGTTCTCAGCGGCAACCGCAACTTCGAGGGACGCATCAACCCGGTCGTGCGCTTCAACTATCTGGCCTCGCCGCCGCTGGTGGTCGCCTACGCGATCGCGGGCACGATGGACTTCGATCCGTACCGCGACCCGCTCGGACGCGACCCGAGCGGCAATCCGGTTTACCTGCGCGACATCTGGCCCACGCCGCAGGAGCTCAACGCCACGGTCGCCGGCTCGATCGAATCCGCAATGTTCCGCAAGGCGTACGCCGAGGTCTTCGAGGGCGACGAGCGCTGGCGCGGACTCGAGGTGCCCGAGGGCGGCCTGTTCCGATGGGACCCGGATTCGCTCTACGTCAAGGCGCCGCCGTTCTTCGCCGGCGTCGGCGCGACGCCGCCGCCGGTTGGCGATATCAGCGGCGCGCGCGTGCTGGCGATGCTGGGCGACAGCGTGACGACCGATCACATTTCGCCCGCCGGCTCGATCGCGGCCGACGGTCCGGCCGGCAAGTACTTGATTGCGCATGGCGTCCAACCCAAGGACTTCAATTCCTACGGCGCACGCCGCGGCAACCACGAAGTGATGATGCGCGGAACCTTCGCCAATATTCGCCTGCGCAACGAGCTGGTGCCCGGCGTCGAGGGTGGTTTCACGCTCCATCTGCCCGACGGCGAGCGCACCACGATCTTTGAGGCCTCGGAGCGCTACCGCGCCGAGGGCGTGCCGCTGATCATCATTGCCGGTAAGGAGTACGGCTCGGGCAGCTCGCGTGACTGGGCGGCCAAGGGTACCCAGTTGCTCGGCGTGCGCGCCGTGATCGCCGAAAGCTTCGAGCGCATCCATCGCAGCAACCTGGTCGGGATGGGCGTGCTGCCGCTGGAGTTCGTCGGGGGCCAGACGCGCAAAAGCCTGGCGCTGAACGGGCGCGAAACCTACTCAATCGAGGGTCTGGCAGAGCGCGTCGAGCGCCGTCAGCGGCTGCGCGTGCGGGTGAGCGACGGCGGCAGCAGCCGCGAGTTCGAAGTGCTGGCGCGGATCGATACTCCGGAGGAAGTCGAATACGTCCGCCACGGCGGTATTCTACCGTTCGTACTGCGAGAGCTGCTGCATAGCTGAACGGAGGGACGATTGGCGGGGCGGGGGGGTGACGAGGTGAAACAGCAGCGCAATCCGACCAGGGAGCGCCTGCCCGGCTGGCAGCGCTCCGGCACCGACGAGTCCCGCGAGGCTCCCACCGTCATCAAGGTCGGCGCCGACTACTATATCCTGGCTTCTTCGCTGGGCTCGCGGCGGGCGACCCGATCGCTGGCTAACGGCGAGAGCTTTGCGGTCTTCGAAGTCGGCGGCGATATCATCGAGTCGCCCTTCGAGCCGTTGGGCTTTTTTCATCGCGACACCCGCCATCTCAGTCGCTTCGAACTCAAAATTGCGAGCGAGACTCCCTACTACCTCAACTCCTACACTAGCGAGGAGAACGCCGAGCTCAGGATCAATTTGACCAATCCCGACCTCGGCGTGCGCGGCCAGCAGATCGAGTTGCCGCGCACGGCGGTCCAGATCCAGCGCAACTGGGTGATCGTGGGCGCGAGTCTGTTCCATAAGCTGGTCGTGCATAACTATTCGCGCGCGGCCGTCCGCTTCTCGCTCGATTTCATCTTTGCGGTCGATTTCGCCGACCTCTTCGAGGTCCGCGGTGTCAAGCGCAAGCGCCGCGGCGAACGGCGCGCGCCCGCCATCAATGCGCGCAGCGTGGCCTTTTCCTACCGTGGCGTGGACGGCGTCGAGCGCTTCACCGAGGTCGCCTTCGGCGCCGCGCCCGCCACGCTCGACGCCGGCCGCGCATCATTCGAGCTCAGCCTCAAGCCCGACGAGGACTGGATGCTGGAGGTCCGGATCACCGGCGGTTCGGAGAACGACAGCGCCAATCACCGGGGACGGATCGCGCGCTTCGACGAGGCGCTCAAGGTGCGGCGCGACGAGATCGCGGTCTTCTCCCGCGGGTGGGCGCGGATTAGCGCCAGCAACGAGCTGTTGGACTCGCTGCTGCGCCGCTCGGTGGCCGATCTCACGGCGATCATCCGCTACGCCCCGGAAGGTACCTTCATGATGGCCGGCATCCCGTGGTTTGCCACCCTGTTCGGCCGCGATTCCATCATTACCGCCCTCTTCGCGCTGCCCTTTAATCCAGCGATCGCGGTTGGCACGCTGAAAACTCTCGCGGCGCTTCAGGGAACGCGCGACGACCCCGCGCGCGACGAGCAGCCGGGCAAGATTTTGCATGAGATTCGCTACGGCGAGATGGCGGCTAGCGGCGAGATCCCCTTCGGCCGCTACTACGGCAGCGTCGATTCGACTCCGCTGTTCCTATGGCTGCTCGGGCGCTACGTCAGGACCACGGGCGACCTCGACCTGGCGCAGGAGCTATGGCCGAACGTCGAGCGGGCGTTGGAATGGATCGAGGGCTGGGGCGACCGCGACGGCGACGGCTACGTGGAATACTTCCGGGCGACGCCGCGCGGACTCGCCAACCAGGGGTGGAAGGACTCTTTCGACGCCATCTCGCACGCCGACGGCACGCTGGCGCGCGCGCCGATCGCGCTATGCGAGGTCCAGGGGTACGTGTATGCGGCCTACCGGTCGATTTCGGCGATCGCTGCGCGCCTGGGCCGCGCGGGCCTCGCCGATCGTCTGGCCGAGCGCGCCGCAGCGCTTAAGGCCGCCTTCGTTCGCGACTTCTGGCTCGAGCGCGAGCGGACGGTCGCCCTGGCGCTCGACGCTGACAAGCGTCCGTGCCGCGTGATGACATCGAACGCGGCCCACTGTCTGGCTGCGGATCTGCTCGACGGCGACCGCGCAGCGGCGGTCGCCGAGCGTCTTCTGAGCGACGATATGTTCTCCGGATGGGGCGTGCGCACGCTCAGCGCGCGCGAGCGGCGCTACAACCCGATGAGCTATCACAACGGCTCGGTATGGCCACACGACAACGCGATCGCCGCCTTCGGGCTCTCGCGCCTGGCGCGGCGCGAGGGCGTGATGCGTATCCTTAGCAGCCTGCTCGATGCCGCCGTGTACTTCCACAGCGGCAGCTTGCCCGAGCTGTTCTGCGGCTTCCCGCGCGAGGAGCGGCTGGGACCGGTGCCGTACCCGGTCGCGTGCCATCCGCAGGCCTGGTCGGCCGGCAGCGTCTTCACGATCGTGCAGGGGATGCTCGGAATCGACGTGCGCGGTTTCGATCAGCGCCTGCGCATCGTTTCGCCCGCGATGCCCGCTTGGCTCGACTGGCTGCGGGTCGATGCGCTCAAAGTCGGGCCGGCCGCGACGGTGTCATTCACCGTGCGGCGCACGCCGGGTGGCGGCGCTGCGGTCGAGGTGCTCGAAAAACGCGGCCAGGTAGAGGTCGAAATCCGCAACTGAGGCACAGCCGTATCAGTCGATTGCACAGGCCGACGATTTGGGACAACCACAGCGGCGGCGCGCGTATCGCGCGCCGCCGCCGCGTGGGTGCGCTCTACTGCTGAGCCGGCCGGCTATCGGTAGCTGACGCCGGCGCGGCGCCCTTGCTCGAGGCGAAAATCTGCTCGAAGAGCTTGTGTCGCTGCTCGCGCAGGTTGCGCAGCTGGCCAAGCACCGCGGTCGATTGCGTGGTGTTGGCGCCTGGGGTCTGGAAGAGTTTCTCCCACACGCCCAGCTTTTCCGCCGTCAGCACCTGTTTGGCGTTGGCGTAGGCTGAAATCTCGCTCGCGCACGAGCCGCCTTTGGCGATGCAGGAGATCGCGGCCTCTCGCGTGTGGCGCAGGTTGGTGAAGTCGGTCTTGAGGTTGGGATCATTGTGGAAAGCCGCGCCGATCTGCTGGTGGCTCAGGCCCGCCGCGTGCCCCAGCAGCCACATCTGCCGGTCGCCGCCGTGCCCGCCGCCCATCCCGTGCGCCGCTGCCGCGCCGCAGGTCGCGGCGAGGATAAGGCCCGCGGCCGCCGCGGACCATAACGCCGTCCGTCGCTTGCTCATGTTTGACACCTCGTGAATATGCGCTCGCTTGGGCGCTCACCACGAGAGTACGCATCGGCGCCGCCGGCGGTTACGGCGGTCCGCCTCAGGCGCCAAGTCCATCGTTACCTGAGGTTGTCCGAAGCGCGATGCTCTAGTCCGCAGCGGGGGTCGAGACGGGTTCCGGCGCGTAGCTGACCTGGACCCGCTCGAGGTAATCGGCGAGCCGCATCGCGGTGTCCAGCGCCGCCTCGCAATCATTGCGCCGCGCGGCTTCCTCGAGCTCCGCGCCCATCGCGGTCAGGCTGTCGAAGCCGTAGGCGCCGCCTTCGCCTTTGACCTGATGACCGACTTCGCGCGCACGCGCACAGTCCTTCTGTCTGAGAGCGTCGATGGCCTTGTTGACATCGGCCCGTTTGAATTCGAGGAATAGCGGCACCAGATCGCGCAGGGTTTCGTCAACCGTCACGGCGATTGGCTGCGGCGCTCCCTTTTCGCGGCGCGGCGCAAAGCGCGCGAGCGTCGCGATCAAGGTTGCGCGCTTGACCGGCTTCGCCACGTGCGCCTCGCATCCCGCCTCCAGGCAGCGCCGAATATCCTCGTCGAGCGCCGAGGCGGTGAGCGCAATTATCGGAGTCGGTTTCCGCTGATGGGCTTGCTCCCAGGCGCGGATCGCGCGGGTGGCCGCGTACCCGTCCATCACCGGCATCCGGATGTCCATCAGCACTAGGTCGTAGTCGCCCGCACAGAACCTGGCCAGCGCCGAGCGGCCGTCGACGGCCTCGTCGAGCACGACCGCGGTGTTGCTGAACAGGCCGCGCACGAGCATCCGGTTGATCGGCGAATCGTCGACCATCAGCACGCGCATCGGCGGCAGGCAGGGCTCGTCGAGCGCGGGAGCACTGGTCGACGACAGAGTCGGCCCGTCTGGCGCGGCGCCCAGGGCCCGGGCGAGAGCGCCGAGCAGCTGCGCGCGGCCCACCGGCTTGACGACCCAGACCGCGACGCCCAGTTCGCGCAGCGAGGCAAGCTGCCCGGCGAGATCGTGCGTAGTGAGCATCGGAACGGTGCGCAGGTTCATGCCGCGCTCCTCGCAAAGCTGCCTCGCCTGTGTGATGAGCTCGGCGCCACCGATGCCAGACATCCGCCAGTCCGCCAAAATCACGTCGTAGCCGCCACCCGCGCGCAGCGCGTGTTCGAGCAGAGACAGCGCGGCGTAGCCGCCATCGGCTTCGCTCACCTCGGCGCCGGCTTCACCGAGACGTTCCCGCAGGAGCGCCCGGTTGGCCGCACTTTCAGCCGCGATCAGAACGCGCACGCCGCCGAGATCGATATTGCCCCCGGCGGCGCCGTCGTCAGGTTCCGACGAAGCCCCCGCGGCGGCGCCGAATTCAAGGGTGAAGCTGAAACGGCTACCCTTGCCGGGCTCGCTGTGCACGGCAACCTCGCCGCCCTGAAGCTCGACCAGGCGTTTGACGATTGCCAGGCCCAGGCCGGCGCCGTTGTAGATACGTGCGGCAGAGGAGTCGGCCTGTGCGAAGCTGGAAAAGATCACTCCCAGCTTTTCGGGGCCGATTCCGATCCCGGTGTCGGCGACGGTGAAGCGTAGGGTGGCGCAGCCGCTGTCGGGGCTGCTCGCCGCCGGCGGGTCGGCCCGTTCGACCTCGATTGTGACTTCGCCGCGCCGAGTGAACTTGACCGCGTTGCCCACCAGGTTGAGCAGGACCTGGCGCAGGCGGCGCGGGTCGCCGTGCAACCTGCGCGGCACCCCAGGGGCGACGCGGGCCACCAGTTCGAGGCCCTTCTCGTGCGCGCACACCGCCATCGTCTCGCCCAACTTGTCGAGGACCTCTTCGAGGTCGAAGTCCGATGATTGGATCGTCAGTCGCCCGCTCTCGAGCCGGGCAAGATCGAGGATGTCGTTGATCAGATCGACAAGCGCGTCGCCGCTGGTGCGCACGATATCGAGGTAGCGGCGCTGCTCGTCGCTGAGCGCGGTTTGCGCCAGAAGCTCGGTTGCGCCGAGAACCGCGGTCATCGGAGTCCGGATCTCGTGCGACATGTTGGAAAGGAATTCGGACTTGGCGCGCGCCGCCGCTTCGGTCGCCTCGCGTGCGGCCTTGAGACGGCTTTCGGTTTCCTTGAGCTGGGTGATGTCGCGGCCGATCCCGATGATCGAACGCTCATCGCCAAGCTCGGCGACCACTGCCGAAAAAAGATAGGGATGGACGCGGCCATCCCGGTCCCTGAGGTCGACCTCGACGCTGCGGGCGACCCCGTCTTGCCGCAAAAGCCGCAGAAATTCGACAAGCTGTCGCCTGTCGTTCCAGAGGTTCAGCTCCGCCGCCGACTTTTGAAGCACCTCATCGCGAGTGAAGCCGATGAAGTTGACGAAGGCATTGTTCACCGCGATGAAGCGTCCGTCGGAAAGCCGATTGATCGTGATGATGTCCGGGCTGACCTCGATGATCTTTCGCAGGGTGGTCTCGCTCTGGCGGATTTTACGCTCGGCCTCCTTGAGGCGGGTGACCTCGCGCGTGAACGAAACCACGCATCGTTCGCCGTTGAGCTCCACGACCGTGGATGAGAGCAGGGTAGGCACCGGCGTGCCGTCGGCGCGCCGGAACATCACCTCCATGTTGCGCACCCGCCCGCGCGCGGCGAGCTTGGCGAGATATTGTTTGTACTGCTCCTTGTCGGCCCACATTCCAACGCGGTAGGAAGTCCTGCCAATGACCTTGTCGGAGGTGTAGCCCGTGCCGTCGAATGTCGGATTGAGCAACCGCACATAGGTTCCGTCGGCGTAGCGGTTGACCGAAACGGGATCGGGTGACGCCTCGATGATCTTTCGCAGCGTCTCGGCCTCGGCATGCGCGCGGCGCGCGATGCTTTCGAGCTCAAGCTGCCACCGTTTGAGACGCTCCTCGCGTTCGCGGGCGCGCCACAGCGAGCGGCAAGACACAATCAACGCCGCACCCAGCAGCAGAAGTGCGGCGTATTGCGTACCCGGCCGCGCGGCTGTCGAGGCAAGTACGACCGCGGCCAGAAGCAGGGCCGCACCCGTCGCCCACGCGATGGCGTTCCGGTTGCGTCCACGTGCTCCGCCGTGATCGTCGGCGCAGCCAACAGCGTGGTCTAACGCCGAGCCAGGCTCATCGGTGGACGGGGGCGCGGGAGCCTCCGCGGGCGCAAGCGCCTCATCATCTGCGGCCGTCTGTGTCATTGCTCGCGTGTGCTGTGTTCCTCTAGCCCGCTGCCCGCCGGTACACGGACCTGCCGCACGAACTGAGGAACTGAAGGGCAAGGCGCCAAAGAGGCGGAAGGCTAGCTTTGGCTCAAGCAACAACTGGACCGAGGTTTATCTGGTCTAATTTCATCCCAAGATTGCAAATACTGCAGACCCGGTTGAAAGCGGTGGCGAAAATGCAACGCAAGGACCTATTGCCTATGCTAAAACGTCATTGGAGGGGGGCCGCACGAGGCGGCATAAGATGGATTTCGGGCCGGGGAGGTCGAGATAAATGGCGGTCCGCACTTTGATCGTCGAGGATTCCATCCCTGCGCGCAACATCATCCGCCGCCGCCTGGAGCAGATGGGATGCGAGGTAGTGGGCGAAGCCGGCAATGCGGCAGAGGGGTTAAGGTTGTTTCGCAGCCTGAGCCCGCAACTGATCACGCTCGATCTTATGATGCCCGAGGTCGAAGGGGTCCATGCGAAGAGACTGTTCAGCATGATCCGCGAGCAAGCGCCCGAGGTCGCGGTGATCGTTATCAGCGCACAACCCAAAAGCACCGGCGAGCGCGCCGAATATCTGCGCCGGGGGGCGCTTGCCTATTTCGAGAAACCCTTCCTCAAGCTGGAGTCGCTGGCGGACAGGCTGGCGCAGCTTTTCCCGGAGCTGAACAAGTAATCGCGACGTGGGGGCTCGACGAGGCGCAGCCGCTTCGTCGCAAGAACTGCTACGGGACGGTGACGCGCGCGCCGGTCTTACGCGCGGTGTAACGGCTCAGCAGCCCCAGCACCGAAGGTGTGACCTCGCTTATCGCGTCCGCGCGAAAGCCGACACTCTCCGGCGTGCGCGTACGCATCATTCCCAGCATCGACAATCGCAGCGTGGCGGCCAGCCCTTGGTAGTAACGCAGGCGGCGCAAGTCGAGCGGTGCCAGCGTATGGTAGAGCGCGACGTAGAGCAGGTAGAAATTGCGCCGCAGCGTATTGCCGACGATGTTCTGGCGCATCCAGCGCGGATGCTCCATCGCGCTGGTGGACAGGATGACCGCGGTGGTCGCGGCGTCGAAATGGCGATCGCCCGCAGCCGCGTTGGCCCAGTCGATCACTCCTGTCACGTGCAATCCCTCGACCAGGACGTTCTGCGGATGGTAGTCGAGGTGGAGAAAGGAGGCCGGCGCGGCGCGAAATTCGCCCGCCCGCGCGCGTAAGCGGCCCAGCGCCTCGGCAAGTCCCGGCAGCGGACCTTCCTCGATGCGCTGCGCGATCGTCGCGAGCGTATGATCGAGCAGATGCGCCGCGGCACAGTCGGAGGTTGACGGGGCTGGCAGCTGGTTCAAATCCGGCGGCGGCGTCATCCGATGAAGCTGGACCTGGGCGCGCACGAAGCCCAGGAACCCCATCGAAAATGTCCTGAACGCCTGCGGGAACGAGCGCACTGCGAAGAGCGGCCCGCCGCGCACCCGCTCCATCACCAGAAACGGTGCGCCGATAGGCGTGGGGTCCGGCTCGAACAGGCAGGCGCGCGGCGCCGGAAACCCCGCTTCGGCAAGATAGTTCAGAATGGCGAACTCGCGCGCGCCTTTCGCCGCGGCCTTCGCACTCGGGTAGAAACGGAGGACGAGCGGCGCGCCCGCGGCGACGGCGGGCATCATTTCGCTTCGCGAGCGCAGTGCAAATTCGTACAGTGTGGTTTCCCATCCGCTGGCGAGCACGCGCAGCCGCTCCACCGTACTGCCCAGAAAGGCGCCGAGGGCGGCGGCCAACGTCTCAGGCTGCGGGTTGTTGTGCGCAGGTTCCATCACGGCGAAGCGGCGCTGGTGTACCTTCGTCGAAAGCGTAGTCGCCCGACGCCGCGCCTCTGCGGGCGCCGCGCGTTTGCCGCGCGCTAGTCGGCTGCAGCGCGCGGCCCGCCGGATTGCGCGGGCGCCGGCGTGGCCGCGGGCCGCGAAGGCGCTGCGGGAGGCTGCTGTTGTACGCCTACAGCGGGCGCGTGGCCGCGGAAGAGCCGGTAGTTCTGGAGGTCGCGCAGGCCGTTATCGAGCGGGCGCAGCCAATGCAACGTCTCGGGGATGATCCCGCGCTGATGGTATTCGTGCTGGAGCGTTGAAGAGAGTAATGGCCCGCGGGTGTCGCTGATGTCGATGCTCACTTCGACCGACAGACCCATCCGCAGCGGCTTATCCGCAGGCTCCGGATTATCGAGTACGATCTTGACCGGGACGCGCTGGACGACCTTGACCCAGTTGCCGGTGGCGTTCTCCGGCGGGAGCAGGGCGAAGGCGGCGCCGGTGCCGATACTGATCGAATCGACGTGTCCGTGATAGACGTAGCCGGGATAGATGTCCGCCTCGACCTCGGCGCGCTGTCCGACGCGCACGTCGGTGAGTTGGGTCTCCTTGTAGTTGGCGGTTATGTACAGGCCGCGCACCGGCACCAGCGCCATCAGCGGCTGTCCGACCTCGATCCGATGGCCGACGTGAACGCTCTTGCGCGTCACGATTCCCTCGAACGGCGCCTTGATCGTGGTGTAGCTCAGGTTGAGCTTGGCCAACTGAAGGGCGGCCTGCGCCTGGCGGACGATCGCGCGGTCGTAGCGCTCGTGATCCACGCGATTGGGGCCGAGTGCGGCTTCCGCCTGGAGCAACTGATGCTTGGCGAGCGCTTCGGTGGCGAGCGCGACGCGTAGTCCCGTGGTCGCCTGGTCGTAGTACTCGCTCGACACCACGCCCTGCGCGCGCAGCTGCTTGGCCCGGTTGTAATCGATGCGGGCTTGGATGAGCTGCGATTCGGCCAGCTTGAGCCCCGACTCGGCGGCCTGCACTTGGGCGTAGAGCTGGTCGACAGTCTGTCGCGCGCGCGCAAGCTGTGCCTCGGCCTCGGTGATCCGCACCTCGTAGTCAGTGGGATCGAGCTGGACCAGCGGGTCGCCCGGCTTGACGTGCCAGTTATCCTCGACGAAGACCTTGATCACGGTGCCCTGGATCCGCGAGGAGACCAGCCCGACCGTGCCGTCGACGTAGGCGTCGTCGGTGGACACGTGGGTGCTGAAATAACGGTAGTAGCGGATAGCGGGGAAGATGGCGGCGATCACCGCGATGGCGACGATCACCAGCAAAGCCCGGCGCAGCAGATTCGACTTCATCGGCCTGCCGCAGCCCGCGTGGAGCCTGTCCCAAAGCTAGCCGTGCGATTCGATGCTCTAGCCAGTATCATCCTCATAGCAGTCAAGAGAACACAAGCCAAAAGTCGGCTCGGCAAATCTAGCCTGTCCGGCCGATTTCGTCCACCGGCGCCCGCCGCTCACCTCGTCGCGCGCTGGGAGGACTAGGGGTACTTTATGACGAGGTTCGGGCCTCCAGTCGCCTGCCTGACGACCGCGCCGTTGAAGATGATGTCGACTGCGAAGGTGCCCGCGAGGTCGAGCGAACTGAACTGCCCATCGACCCGCCCGTCCGGGTTTTCGAACAGAAACAGCACGGGCGAGCGCGCTTGAACTACGAAGCCCTCGCTCAGGTCCTCGATCAATCCAGTTAAGAGGCCTGCCAGCGGCGCCTTCACGAAAAAGCGTACATCGGGATCGGCTTGCGGAGCAATGCGCGCGGTTCCGCCGGTGGTCGCCAGGGTGACTGTGCCGAACGCGTCATAGGTTGACGACTCGGCGACCAGCGTTACGCCGCGGATGATCTCGGCACTCAGCAGGGTCGAGCGATTCGACAGCTTGGTCGCCACCATCTGCACCGGCGGCGACGGGTTGATGATTATGATCGATTGCGGCACGACCCCCTTGATCGTCCACGACGCGCTGGCGTCGCTCACCACGACTTGGAACGGGGTGCCGGGCGTGCCCAGCAGCCACATGATGGTTTCGTTGGGCACGCCGGAGGTGTTGCCGGGCGCGGTGGGATTGGCGATGCCGAAGGCGCCTCCGCTGCCGCATCCCAGCCCGAGCAGGCCGGCAAAAATCAGCGCCGCGCACCGGCGCAGGGTGGGATAGCCATTTGATCTGCGAGTCATCGCGGGACTTACGGCACCTCGACGTTCGGTTGATTCTGGCACACCAGGCACTTGCCGCTGCCATCGGAGCAGATGGTCGAGCACGGCGGGTTGACCGTCGTCGGCGGCAGCATGGTCACGCTGGTAGGCGAGGCGGCCGGCGAGGGCTGGGCGCCCGGCGGCGAGGTTTCGAAGCGCTGCAAAGTATAGGGTTGGGGATCCGCCGGCGCGCAGAACTCGAAGCGCCCCGCAATCGGCGTGGGGCTCGCACTTGGGTTGGGCGTGCCTTCCGGCACGACTCCGCTGGTGATCAACTGCACGCCATTCTTGGAGAGCACGATCGAGGTGCCGGAATCGAAGGTTGCGGTCGTGCCGGTTACGCTGGCATGGCCCACGCACTGCATCGCGAGCGTCGGATGAAGCGGATTGGCCGAGCAGGTGCCGCTGTTCGCGACGCCGCTCCGTACGGCGATCGTGTGCCCGGTGTACTTTTCGGGAAGCCCGCTGAACAGGTCGCTTGCCGCCGCATACAGGTCGAAGGCGGCGACCTTGCTGCTGTCCGGCACGAACATCGAGAAGCTTGCCTGTCCTGAACCCGGTGGGATCGTCGCCAGCGTGACGTTCTCGATGTGATGAGTGCCCTGGTCCTCGGCGGTGACCAGCACGTTGAGTGCCGACGAACCGGCAGGCAGCGGGGGGTTAACGGTGACGAACCCGCTAAGCTGGGCGCGTCCGAGCGCGACGTTGACCACGCTGTTGCCCGCGAGCGTGATCGACGATTGCTGCGTGTTGTAGCCGGCCGCGCTCACCACCAGCCGATAGGTGCCGTTGGGGATGCTCTTGAAGGCCTGTGGCACGAAATTGCTCGGCCGCATCGGGTAGGTGCCGGTGTCGTCGGTGTTGGCGCTGGCGAGCACCACGCCGGTGGTGGGGTCCTTCAGCTCGACCGTCGCGCCCTCGATTGGTAGTCCCAAACACTGGTCTGTGATCTGGCCCGAAAGCGAGCTGCCGCCGACGAAACCCGCCGAATCGAGATTTATCTTCTGCGATTGTCCGCGCGTGACCAACACGCCGCTTGCGACCTTGTAGGCGAAGTTTGGGCTCGAGGCGACCAGGTCGTAAAGCGTTCCATCCGTTGCCGCCGGCAGCACCAGCGTGTAACGCCCGCCGCCGAGGGTGGTGGTTTCAACCACCTGGTCGGTCCCGCTCAGCTCGGCCAGCACTTGGGTGGCGCCGGAGGCGCTACCTCTGATTAGCCCCGTTGCGCTGGAGGCCTGGGTGATCCTCGGATTCAGCGTGTAGTTGGCGCCGCTGAAGGATGGCGGCGTCGATTTGTTATTCGCGGTGGGATTGATGTGAATGATCAGCGTGGCGACCCCGCCCAGCGGCACCGTGACTTGGCCCGATGTGCGCAGGAGCGGCGACGGATTGAACATCGCGATCTGCGAGCTGATGCACCCCTCCAGCGGCCGCTTGGTGCTGAAGCAGTCGGGGATCACGTTGCCCGCGCTGAGGTTGTCGAGCGCGAGCTCGATCTGATGGTAGTTGCTCGCCGGCACCGTCCAGCTGTTGAACATCTGCGGCAGCGTGGCGATCTGCGCCATATCGATCTGCAGCTCGCTGGGGCCGGTGCCGCCCGCGGTTGGCGACTGGCCGGTCGTGTTGAGGTTGAACAGGGTCGCCAGCGTGGTGAACGGGTTGGTTACGCCGGTAGTGTTGAGGCCCACCCCCTGCGGCACAGGAATCGTCACCCAGTTGGGGTCGAGGTCGCTCACGTTGGGATTCGTGCTCGGGTTGAGCCGCACCGAGACGACGTTGAACGAAATGTTCTGGAAGCCGGGCGGAAGGGTACCCGTGAAACCGACCACCACGACGCCGACCGATCCCGTGGCTTGACCGAGACTAATCCTGGCCGGGCCGAGAACCAGAGCGGCAAGCAGCAACAGGGGCGCGAACAGCAGGACCGCCGCCCGCCAGGATGATAGATGTTTCACGCGCTGAACCTACAGGCCAAATTTCGGTTAGCGTTGGGATAACCTAACCGGAATGCGAAGGCAAGCTACGATGTTGATTGCTGCATGCGTGCGTCAAAATCAGGCAACGAATGCAGGCCCGCGCTTGCGGCGAGCGCGCCTCGTGCCCTCAGCCGGCGCGCCGAGGGGCTTGACTGTATGCCGGTGAGACTCGGAAAATTTCGCTCACGATGAAGCGCATACCCCGGGCCGTGATCGGCGGCGCACTGACGCTTGCCGCGCTGTTCGCACTCCAGATGAGCGCGGCGCCGCGCGCGCTCGCCACCTTGCAGATCTCGGTCGGTAATCCCGGGCTCCAGCACTTCGACTCCGACGGCGGCGTCGAGCTCGACTTCGGGCTGACCGACTCCGCCGGCGCGCCGGTGGGCAACCTGCGTCCGGACAACGTCCAGGTCTTTGAGGACGGCAAGCCGGCCAAAATCATCGACTTCCGCGGAGTGGGCCAGGGCCGCCCGGTGGATATTGTGTTCGTGATGGACGTGACCGAGTCGATGCAGCCTTACATCGACGCCATCAAGCAGAACATGATCAACTTCGCTCACGACCTTGCCTCCAACAACCGCGACTATCGCCTGGGCTTGGTCACCTTCGAGGACTACGTGGTCTCGAAGTATCCCGACTGCAACTGCGCCTATCGCAACCAGCTCACCCCCGACGTGAGCGAATTCATCAAATGGGTCGGCACCCTGCACGCGAGCGGCGGCGGCGATATCCCAGAGGACCCGCTCGATGCGCTCGCCTACGCCGCCACGCTGCCGTTTCGCCCGCAGGCGCAGGCGATCCTAATCCTGATCACCGACGCGCCCTGCCATAAGGCCGGCGACGGCCCCGACCGCGGCGGCGACCAGGCTTATCGCTTGCACAAGAATCCCAACGCCGACGTGACCGAGCTGACCGGCGACAAGGTAGCCGCGATCCTCCAGCGTCAGGGGCTGACGCTGTACGCGGTGGTGCCGCCGCCGTTCATCGAGCCAGCTTACGCCGAGGTCGTAAAGGCGACCCACGGCCGTTCCTATAACATCGTCACCGAGCAGAACCGCTTCCCCGAACTGGTCCGCGAGATCGGCCATTCGATCGCGACCGAATACTCGCTGACCTATCGCACGCCGCGGCCTATCGAGGACGGCACCAGCCGCGAGGTTGAGCTGAAAATCAACTACGAGGGCCAGACCGGCTCAGCCAACACCTCCTACCAGGTCCATGGCGTCGGCGGCGCGCGGATCAACGTGCCCGAGGGCGGCGAGGGCGAGGCCGCGAGTAACATGGGCGGCACGGGCCTCGCGCAGCTATCCTTCAACTGGTGGAACCTGGCGGTGCCGCTGATCGCTATCGCAGGGCTCTTCGGGTTGTCGCGCATGCGCTTCGGGGTGCCGGCAGAGGAGCTCAAGGCGATCGTGGAGGCGCAGAGCCGCGCGGCGCCGCCGCGGGCCCCACGCGCGCCGGTCACCGCGCAGCCGGCGCAGACTGCGCGCACTGCGGCGCCCGCGCCGCCGCCTTCTTCAGCCCCGCTAATTGCGCACGAGGCGCGGCTCAGCCTGGTCGAGCCGATGGATCCGGTGCCCGCCGAGTACAGCCTGCTCAAGGACGAAGTTTCGATGGGTCGCGGCGAGGACAACGACGTTGTGATCCCGCATCCGAGCGTCTCGCGCGCGCACGCGCGCCTGATGCGGCGCAACGGAGTGTACGAGCTGACCGATCTCAACTCGACCAACGGCAGCTTCGTCAATGAGCAGCAGGTGCGCGGCTCGGTGCGGGTGAGCAGCGGTAGCCAGGTGCGCCTGGGCGACGTGCGCTTCGTCCTGCGCTATTGAGGCGCTCGGACAGCGTCGCGCTCGTCAAGCCGGTTACGGTTCTTCGGCCGCGCGAAGTCGCTCCTCTGACGGCCCGACCGATCGAGCGCCTGGGCGCGGCGGAGGACTGCGCGCCCCGTACGTTGAGCCGGTGCCGTCCCATGGTGTAACTTTGCTGCTCTGGCCCGAGGAGGACCGTCGGATACCTGGCCGCCGATGAAGAAACTTAGCGGAGCGCAAATCATAATCGAAAGCCTGATCGCCGAAGGCGTCGACGTAATCTTCGGCTACCCGGGCGGCGCGATCCTGCCCACCTATGACGCCTTGCTGGATTCACGAATCAGGCACATCCTGGTCCGCCACGAGCAGGGCGCGGCGCACATGGCCGAGGGATACGCGCGGGTCAGCGGACGGCCGGGCGTGGTGATGGTGACTTCGGGGCCGGGCGCGACCAATACCGTCACCGGCATCGCCGACGCCTACATGGATTCGACCCCGCTGGTCGTCATCTCGGGCCAGGTGGCGACCACCATGATCGGCAACGACGCCTTTCAGGAGGCCGACATCGTCGGCATCACCCGCCCCTGCACCAAGCACAACTACCTGGTCAAGGATGTGCGCGAGGTCGCGCGGATCATCAAGGAGGCCTTCTTTATCGCGGGCACCGGGCGCCCCGGCCCGGTGGTGGTGGACGTGCCCAAGGACGTCCAGCAGCACGAGTATGCCTTCAAGTATCCCGACAAGGTCGAGCTGCGCGGCTTCAAGCCCACCCTCAAGGGCAATCCGCGTCAGATCGAGCGCGCGGTCGAGGCGATCGAGAAGAGCGAAAAGCCGCTGTTCTACGTCGGCGGCGGCGTGCAATGGTCAGGCGCGGCGCCCGAGCTGACCCAGCTCGTGCGCGGCCTCGGCATCCCGGTCACCGAGACGCTGATGGGGCTGGGCTCGTTTCCGGCCTCGGACCCGCTGTGCCTGGGGATGCTTGGGATGCACGGCTCGTACGGGACCAATACCGCGGTGTGCAACACCGATTGCCTGATCGCGGTGGGCGCACGCTTTGACGACCGTGTCACCGGGCGCATCGCCGATTTCGCGCCCAATGCGAAGACGATCATCCACATCGACATCGACCCCTCGTCGATTTCCAAGAACGTCAAGGTCGATATCCCGATCGTAGGCGACATCAAGTCGGTGCTGAGCGACATGCTGCGCGTGGTCAAGGGGCGCGAGGGGATCGCTAAGCGGCGCCCGGCGTGGCTCCGCTGGCATCAGCAAATCCTCCAGTGGCGGCGCGAGAAGCCGCTGTATATCAACGGCAACGGCAAGCGCCCGGGCGACTCGGTCTCGCCGACCCAGGTGCTCGAAGAGCTCCATCGGCTGACCAAGGGCGACTGCATCATCGCCACCGACGTCGGCCAGCATCAGATGTGGGTCGCCCAGCTTTTCCCCTTCGAGCGCCCGCGCTCGCTTTTGACCTCGGGCGGGCTGGGCACGATGGGCTATGGGCTGCCGGCCGGCATCGGCGCCAAGTTCGCCGCCCCCGATCGCAAGGTGGTGGTGATCTCGGGTGATGGCTCGATCCAGATGAACATCCAGGAGCTCGGCACCGCGGTCCAGTACAACGTCGATGTCAAGGTCATCATCCTGAACAACTATTTCCTCGGGATGGTGCGTCAGTGGCAGGAGAAGTTCTACCAGGAGCGCTACTCGTACTCGGCGATGTCGGTGCCCAATTTCGTCAAGCTCGCTGAGGCCTATGGCGCGCGCGGCTTTCGCATCGAGAGGCAGAGCGATCTGGCGGCGACGATGAAGGAAGCCTTTGCCACCCCCGGCCCGGTGCTCGTCGACATCGTGATCCCCAAGGAGGAGGCGGTGATGCCGATGATTCCGCCGGGCGGCGCGATGTCGGAGATGCTGTTCGCCTGAGCTGCTGCCTTCCGCTGGTCCGAGGAGAGGGCGGCGCCAGCGACACCAGCGCCGGCGGAGATCGCCGGGTGCGTTCGTGCCCGGAACGCATCGGGCCATTGCCTCGGAAAGGAACCCCACCACGATGGCGCGACTGCCGTATCTCAACCGCGAGGATCTCGATCCCGATGAGCGTTTCGTCTTCGACGAGTTCGAGCGCGAGCGCGGTACCCCGCCCGCCAACATCCATCGCCTGATGGCGAACGCGCCCAATCTGATGCGCCGCTTCTCGACGCTCGCGGTCGAGCTGCGCAACCATACCCGGCTCGACCCCCGGCTGCGCGAGCTGGCGCTGATGACCGTCGGACGCATCGCCGGCGCCGAGTACGAGTTCGTCCATCATTGGAACATCGCGCTGCGTGTCGGCGTGCGCCGCGAGCAGCTCGAACAACTCGTCGACTTCGAGCGCTCGCCCGTCTTCGATGAGCAGGAGCGGGCGGTGATGCGCTACGCGGCCGAAGTCACGTCCAACATCAAAGTCTCCGACGCCACCTTCGACGCCCTGCGCGCCTTCCTCGACCACCGCCGGCTGATGGAGCTCGCGATGAACGTCGCGACCTACAACGCGGTGGTGCGGATCATCGTGCCGCTGGGGGTCGAGCTCGAGCCCGACGCGAAGAAAAACTGACACCCGCTGAGGTTCGACCCAGCGGCGCCGCACGGACGGACGACACGCCTGCCAAGCGTTTGCTGGATAAGCGCGCCTTTTCTTGATCCACGCCGCGATTAATGCGAAGCAAATGGGGTACGTAACTCTTCACGGGTACGTAACTCTAAGCGATGCGGAGATGGGCTTATGCCAGAATTCGACATTGTCATTAAAGACGGAATGATCATTGACGGGACCCGCGCCCCGCGTATCCGCGGCGACCTCGGGATCAAGAACGGTCGCATCGCCAGGCTCGGGCGTGTCCCGACCGGCGAAGGCGCCAAGGTGATCGACGCGCGCGGGCTCATCGTCGCCCCCGGCTTCATCGATCTCCACACCCATTACGACGCCCAGCTCTTCTGGGACCCGTGGCTCACCATCTCGGGATGGCACGGGGTGACCTCGGTGGTCATCGGCAACTGCGGTTTCGGTTTCGCCCCGGTCAAGCCCGGTGACGAGGAGCGCGCGATGCTGACGATGACGCGCACCGAGGCGATTCCGCTGGCCGCGATGAAGGCCGCGATGCCGTGGGATTGGCATACCTATCCCGAGTTTCTCGACCGCATCGATCACCTGCCCAAGGGGGTCAACGTTCTGCCCTACGTGCCGATCAATCCGCTGCTCGGCTACGTGATGGGCATCGAGGAGTCCAAGAGCGGGCGGATGCCGACCGACGACGAGCATCGGATGATGGCGCATCTGCTCAACGAGGCGATGGACGCCGGCGCCTACGGATGGTCGGCGCAGCGCCTG
Source organism: Candidatus Binataceae bacterium (assembly GCA_035650475.1). Taxonomy (NCBI): domain Bacteria; phylum Candidatus Binatota; class Binatia (SeqCode); order Binatales (SeqCode); family Binataceae (SeqCode); species Binataceae bacterium (SeqCode). The sequence continues at coordinate 91,330 of DASRHP010000001.1, read as the reverse complement.
AAGCCCGACGGGCCGTCGTCGGTGCAGCGCGATTGGGACGGCTCGCCGATGAACACCGACATCATGCACGACGAGACCTGCAAGGTCTTCGCCAAGGTGCTCGGCGAGCGCGGCGAGGGCTTCCAGGAACTGACGCTGGCGAGCTGGAACCCCAAGGAAGACGCGCGCCACTTCGAGGAGCTTGCGACGATCAGCGGACGGCCGATCATGTTCGAGGCCGTGCAGTCGCAGGACCGCTTCCCCCATCGCCACCGCAACATGATCCGATGGCTGGAGCGCTGCCGCATGCGCGGCATCCCGGTTTACGGCCAGGGCATCACCACCGAGGCCGGTCTGACCTTCACCTTCGAGGACTGGAACCTCTTCGACGACTCCGACACCTGGCGCGAGGTGACTACCGGCACGATCGCGGAGCGCAAGGCCAAGCTCGCCGACCTCGCGCGCCGCGAGGGGCTGAAGACCAAGCTTCCGCGCGAAGGGCTGATCACCAGCTTCTTCGATCAGATCGTGATCGTTAGCGTGGCCGACGACAAGCTGCGCGCGTTCGAGGGGCTGACCCTGCGCAAGGCCGGCGAGCGCGACGGCAAGCATCCGGTGGACGTGATGTGCGACCTCGCGGTGGCCGATAATCTCAAGACCGAGTTCTTCGCCCCCGCGGTCAACCGCGACCCCGCGCTGATGAAGGAGATCATCGACTATCCGTGGATCACCTTCGGCGTCTCCGACGGCGGCGCGCACACCAAGTTCCTCACCGCCGGCCGCTACCCGACCGAGGGCATCATCAGCTTCGTGCGCGAGCGCGGATGGCTCACGCTGGAGGACATCCACTGGCGGCTGAGCGCGTTGCCCGCGTTCTGCGCCGGCTTCAAGGATCGCGGCTTCCTGCGCGAGGGCGCGCCGGCCGACATCGTGATCTACGATTTCGAAAAGCTCGCGGTGGGGCCGGTCGAAGTCGTGCACGACCTGCCGGGCAACGAGTGGCGCCGGGTGCAGCGCGCCGAGGGTTACCGCCACATCCTGGTCAACGGCCAGGTCACGTTCGAGAACGACGAGTGCACCGGTGCGACGCCGGGCAAGCTGCTGCGCCACGGCGTCGGCGCGTGACGCGGCGAGTCTGCGAGTCTGAAGGATAGGTGAGTAAGGCGACAGGCGGCGGCGCGGGTGGCGCTGCCGCCTGTCTTGTTTATGCGGCCCCGGGAGGAAGCGAAGTCGCATCGCCGGCGCGCTCAGCGGCTTGCGAGGGCGCGTGCGATGTGCGAAATTTTCAGGTTCCGGCGCGCGCCGTTAGCTCAGCGGATTAGAGCAGCAGACTACGGATCTGCGGGTCGGGGGTTCAAATCCCTCACGGCGCGCCAATAAAATCAAGGGTTTGGGCCGGATCGTCAGATAACCCGATTTTCCGTGGATCATCTGTGGATCACCTTTGTACCCGTCTCGGAGTATAATCTGACGCCGGCGGCGCCCTTCGCGCGGCCGGCCGGTCGAATTCGAGACGGGGTTTAAAATCGCCGGTCCACTTTTGCCTCAGCAGGTTCGGACGCCGCCGGCGCCGGCCCGCGGCATTTGATCCCCTTTCACTGCAACTCGCATGCGCAGCGAAAATTTTCCCCGGCCTGAAGATAGCCGATTTCTGGGTCGGCGAGTGAGGCTGCCGGCCCTTCGCTCCGTCACCCGCGTCCTTCACCATGGCTGGCCAAGCGCCATCGCTTAAAGGAGGGGTGTCAGTTCGAGCCCGTTCCCATCGAATGCGTCGCGGGCCCTTTCGATCCTCGGAGATCGCTCATCGCCAACGCAGCGGGGTCCGGTACGTAGAGTCATTGCTCATTCCAAAAAGCCAACAATCGGATAACCTCATGTGACTTAAGCGGGAGCCTCATGGAACGATCAGCGAGTTGCTGAGTCACATTGTGCGCTGCCCGTATCTCAAGTGCGGGGCGGCCGACGGACCGTCCCGAGGGGGGCGAGCGCGGGTTGTTTCTCAGCTTTTGGGCGGGAATTCATCGCGTGCCGACTGCGCGCCAGGCTTCGGCGATTCGCCGATGATGGTTGGCGCGCGCGTCATTCTCCCGCTCCTGCGCTCGGTAGTACCGTAGCTGCGCGCGGCAGGAACGTTTCGCCGCCACGCCCGGGAATCTTGCACCGCTTCGCTGCAACTCCGTTGACTTCGCGTGCTCGCAATCATGGAGGTCGAAGCTTGCGGCTGCCGCACGCGCCTTTGCGGCCTGCGTGTCGAAGTGATGCGCGATCGCCTCATGATCTTCGGGCGTCTTCGCGTTCTCCGCGTAATTGGCTATTGCGGACGAGGGACCTGGTTCCGCGGCTGTCGCCGGGAATGATAACGACAGCGCTACCGTCGCGAGCAGCGTAGCTGCCACGATTAAACTCAAACCTTTCATGTGCCCTGCTCTCCTTTTAGGGGAATCAGCGGACGACGTTCAGGGCTCAAGCTAGCCGCATGCCAGTTTTTGACGAAAAGTCGTGGAGGCAAGTCTGGCTGTGTTGCCACCTTGATTCACGTCCGGACGTCATTCACCGCCAGCGGGGCGGGAGCGTCCAACGTTGTGTGTGTGGCAATTCGCCTTGGCGCCAGGGAAATTTTCCACTGCGCGCCCACGTCCGCGCACCAGCGCTACGAGCCATACCCTGAGATGAGTACTCTGCGATCAGTCAATGACCCCACGCGATTGGCCCTGCGGACGCTCTGTGACGTCGCGCCACAGCCATCGCGGTCTTCGCTCTCTTATCGGTCCACAACCGCCAGGCCAGACAAACGTCGACTGAGCCCTGAGGTAATAAATTCCACGGCCACCGCCGTCAGAATCACACCCAGTAATCGTGTAACCACATTGATCCCGGTCGCGCCTAAGACATCCCGGATCGGATCCGCCGCCCGCAAGGCCAGCCATACGGAAATTGCGACCAACACACACGCTCCGACCAAATATATAGTGTCAAACCACGTAGCCGACTGGTGTGCATATATAATTACGGTGCTGATTGCTCCCGGGCCGGCAATCAAAGGAATAGCCAACGGGACTACGGCGATTTCGGTCTTGCGTTCGGCCTCGGCCATTTCTTCCGGAGTGCGCTGGGTGCGCCGGGGTGCGGCCTCCAGCATCCCCAATGCCATCAGCATGATTAGAATGCCGCCTGCCACACGAAAGGCCGCGACGTCAACGCCAAAAAATCGCAAGAATGGTTCGGCGACGAACACGGAGGCAGCCAGAATGATGGCTACCGCAAGCGCGGTCACGTCGGCGAGGTGTTTTCTATCAGCCGGCGACTGATGCTGCGTAAGAGTCAGGAATATGGGTACAGCACCGACCGGGTCTGCAATTACGAACAGCGCGACGAGCGTCTCCGAATACTGCCGCCAGTGCTCCATAAGTGCCTCTTCCTGATCGCGCCGGATGCGTTCACCGGCGGCTGTGCCGGCTGTCCATGTTTCCGAGACCACCGTCAAATGCATAAAGACGCTTGGCCGCCGCTCGCGGGCATGCCAGGCGCGACGCTCGATCACTCAGGCGCCGGCGAACGAGCCACTTGCGTAGTTCTTCAGCAATCAGCATTCCGCCTGCGAGCGGTATCGCAAACAACCAGGGGGCCATTCCGATGGGCGCGGTGCCAAAAAGAAGATTGCCAAGAGACGTGTAGTCAATCAGTGCCACCAGCGCGATTTCCAGTAGTACACCGCCCCAAATGAGCGGGTTGCCCAAAAGCCCGGTGGAAAGTATGGAACGCGTTGCGCTCCGGCAGAGGAACACATTGACGATCTGCAAGACGACGATCGTGCTGAAGCACGCGGTCGTCGATTGAAGATACAAAGGGTCGTTGCTGGCGAGCGGCTGCCCGTATTTCCATCCGGAGCGATGGAGTACGAAGAAGAAGGTCGCCATCGTGACCGCTGCCTCAATCGCGCCCAGAAACAGATAGGCACGCAGCGCCAGCGGCCAGTCCAGAAGCCGTTTATGTTGGGGGCGGGGAGGGCGTTTCATAATCTGCGCATCGGGCTTTTCGGCGCCCAGTCCGAGCGCGGTGAGAGAATCGGTTCCCATGTCTATGGCCAGAATCTGGATCGGAGTAAGCGCGAGAGGAATGTTGAACAGCAAAAAGGCCAGGTAGGGAACCACTTCGGGAACGTTGTGCGCCAGAATATAAGTGAGGAACTTGCGGATATTGCTGAAAACTGCCCGCCCCTCTTCGATTGCGTTGACGATACTTGCGAAGTTGTCGTCGAGCAGTACCATGTCGGCCGCTTCCTTGGCCACGTCGGTGCCCGCGATCCCCATCGCGATCCCGATGTGCGCGCTCTTAAGCGCGGGCGCATCATTGACACCATCACCAGTTACCGCCACGACATGACCCTTGTGCTTCAACGCTTCGACGATGCGTCTTTTCTGGTCCGCCCCGACCCGCGCGAAGATGACCTCGGGTGCGTCCAGCGCGAGTCGGAGCTGGCTGTCGGAGAGCGCGCCAAGAATTTCGCCGCTGATTTCCAGTGGAGTATCCGACCGTATCAGGCCGATCTCACGCCCGATTGCCCTTGCGGTATAGGGATGGTCGCCCGTCACCATAATCACCCTGATCCCCGCCTCGCGGCATTTTCGCAGCGCCTCCGGCACCTCAGGGCGAGGCGGGTCTTCCAAGCCAGCTAGTCCCGCAAATATGAGGTGTTCTTCCAGCTGGGCACGCCGCCAGGTTCCTTCCAGCGGCCGATAGGAGATCGCGATGACCCGTAAGCCCCGGGTTGCCATGGCTTTCTGCGCTTCACGGATTTTGGTGCGAAGCTGGGAGCTCAGCGGGCAAACCTGTCCATGGTCGACGATCCGGTCGCAAAGCGGGAGGACCATCTCGGGTGCTCCCTTGCAAAACAGCATTGGACCGTCAGGAGTGGCGTGCACGGTCGTCAGGCGCATACGGCTGGCGTCGAACGGGATCTCATCCAGTTTCTTACAGTCGGGAACGGCCGGCAGAAAGCGCCGGGCGGTCTCGACCAGAGCAATCTCCATGGGATCGCCGAGCAGCACCGGCCGTCCACCTTGCTCGCCTTCGCGAAGGTCGTGGCACAGCGCCGCGGCGAGGAATAACAAACGGTAGTCCGGCGAGGTCTGTGCTAGGTCCGGATTTCCGCAATCGATCTCCGCCCCGAGCCAAAGCCCCTTAACACACATCCGATTCTGAGTCAGAGTGCCCGTTTTATCGGTGCAGATTACCGTGCTGGAGCCCAGCGTCTCCACCGACGGTAGATAGCGAATCAGGACGTGACGTCTCGCCATGCGTTGCGTGGCCAGAACCAGCGCCAGGGTAAGCGTCGGCAATAGCCCTTCGGGCACCATGGCGACGATGATGCCGATTGCAAAAATAAAGCCCTTCCAGAAGGGAACGCCGATCACACGGCTGAGAGCAAAGAAAGCCAGTCCGATCAGCAGCGATAGCACCGCAATTAGACGGCTTAAGTGAGCGATCTGCCGCCGCAGGGGAGAGACCGCCGCTCGCCCGGTCTGGGTGAGATGGGCGATCTTGCCGAACTCCGTATGCGTGCCGGTTGCGAAAACGACCGCTTTTGCCTCCCCCGACACCATCGAGGTGCCGGCCAGCAAGATGTTTTCAGCACGGATAACGTCAGGCTTGTGCGATGGTTGGCAGCTACGAGACTTCGACAGTGATTCACCGGTAATCGTCGCGTCGTTGACCCGCACGCCGAAAGCCTCGATCAGACGGCAATCCGCGGGAATTTTGCTGCCCTGCTCCAAGACGATCACATCACCGGGAACGAGCTGGTCGGCGGCCAGCCGCTGCACCTTGCCGTCGCGCAATACTTCCACCTGATTGGGAAGAAGCTCGCGGAGCGCGGCGAGGGCGCGCTCGATGCGGAATTCCTGCCAAAAGGAGAACAACCCGCTAACGATGATCACTGCTACCAGGGCGTAGCCGATCCTCGCCATGTCCTGGCCGGGCGACAGCCATTCCGCTAGGAAAGCCAGCGCCGCTGCGAGCCACAGAATCAACGCGAAAAAGTGGGTGAACTCCTTCAAGAAGCGCAGGGGCGCCGATTCGGTGACTACTTCCTCGACGCGGTTCGGTCCGTATTCGCGAAGCCTGCGCATGGCCTCGCTGGATGAAAGGCCTTCCGTGGTGCTGTTGAGGCTTGCGAGAACGTCCCTGACGCTAAGTTGATGAATCTTCATGGATGAACCGGCTCCGTCCGACAGAGTCGAGCGCCGGTGGAACCCTACATCTACGCCTCGACGACCCGTATATGCAGTCGGAGGTACTTACCCACAACCCCCATGCACGGTACGGGCAGCTCCAGGCGCATGTATGCCGAACGGAGCGGAGGTATTCTCACATGGATTCGCTCTTCCTTCAGTTCAACCGTCTCTCCGTCGCAGGCAGGGCACGGCAGGTTTCCCACGCGTCCCGTCCCGCCGCACTCTGCGCACGGGTACCACGCGGGAAGGACAAGAATCGTCGCACCGCCGCGCTCTGCGTCGTTTGCTCTAAGCGTGGCGATGAGATCGAGCGGACCCCACTCGTCGTCGCCAGCGGTCTCAGTGCCATGGAGCCGCTGATTCACTCGATGAGCGAGAGCCTCCAACGCGACCAGCGACAGCACCCTCAGTTCAATGGTAGGAATGATCGTGGGGAGGGCTGCACTAGGCTCCTCCCCGGCGGGTATCAACGCTGACGCTGCAATTTGGCGCTGGAGTGCGTCGTTGACTCCCTCGTCATAGTGGCGGCGCCATTCAGCCCTTTCTAAAACCCGGTAGGCGTTGATGATCTGCTGAAAGGCCGAGGTCGCGGCCGGGCCGGCACGGTCGGGGTGATAGCGTTTGACGAGCTGCCGAAAAACCCGGCGCAAGCCGTCTTGGCTTTCTGTCTGTGTCACGCCCAGGATTGCATATTGTGTTGTCGCCAACATCGCACCTTGCTCCTGACGCACGGAAGAGGCTGCGTTTCTAACGCACTTGGACTTCGCTCCGGCGCGCTCGCGTCCTAGGGGAACCCCATTAGGCGGTTCTTGAACCTCACCTTTGTATCGCTGGCGCCGGGACTAGGACTGCTCAGGTTAATCCGCGCCTGCGCATGTTTTCGACGCGCGCAGGAAGTGGAATAGCAGGTTGTTAGCCCGCGAGCTCCAGCTCGAAGCGGCTCAACTAGCACTATCGTCCTTCGTCGTGAAACAAGCCCAGGGCGCCTTCGGGAAAATCTCGGCCGGCTTCGTACCCGCCAAGCCGTTCATCTCGACGTAAGCAGCGCTGCGCGAGGTCGGCGAGGATGCGTGGATGTGGAATTCGGCACCGGCCCCCGCTCACCGGCTCCGGCTGCTGTTCGAAGTCAATTCTTCTCAAGGTCCGGTGGCCAATGTTGCGGTTGTTCACGCGTAATCATCCCCCTCTACCATCTCCCGCCGGTGAGCGGCTCTCACCCCGGGCCTGGGCGAGATGTTCATCGACCAGGCGGTGATAAATCCGCTCGTAATGATCCGCCATCACACCGGCGGTGAAGCGAGCCTCGAATTCTGCGCGGCATCTGTGCCGCGAGATGGAGGGAATTCGATGTACTGCCTCTGCCAGGTCGCCAGTGCTGGATGCGATCAGCCCGGTCACTCCATTGCGCACCACCTCGGGAACCGATCCGCAGGGGCGGGCGATGACCGGGGTGCCGCAGGCCAGCGCTTCGATCATGACCAGACCAAACGGCTCGGGCCAGTCGACCGGAAATAAAAGCGCCATCGCGTTGCCGAGAAAGTCGCTCTTCTCGCACTCGCTTATTTCGCCGATGAAATCGATGTCTTCGCCCTCAAGAAGCGGCCGGATCCGGCTCTCGAAATACTCCCGATCCACAGCGTCGACCTTGGCGGCGATTTTGAGTGGAATTCGCGTTCGCCGCGCGACCTCGATGGCCAGGTCAGGACGTTTTTCGGGCGCGATGCGTCCCAGAAAAGCGAGATAGCTGCCGGGGCCGGGGTTAAATGTGAGCTGATCGGCCGGCAAGCCGTGGTAGACGGTGCCTCTCCAATTGAGTTCCGTCAAAGGTTCGCGCTGCGCGTCGCTGATCGACACGACCGGAGCCTCAGAGTAATACCGATAGACGCTATGCAGCTGCGGAATGTCGAGGCGGCCGTGCAGCGTCGTAAGCGTTGGCGTGCTCACCATCCGGGCGAACGGGAAACTCCAATAGTCCAAGTGACAATGGATCACGTCGAAGCGATCAGCATTATCGAACACCTCGCTGAGCATTGGCAGGTGCAGGCTTTGGCCCCAAACAGCCAGCCCGCCTGGTCTGAGCGCCGTGTGATGAACAGCCTTGAGCGGTGCGGCGGCGGTCGAATCGCCCGATGCGAAAAGAGTTACGTCGTGGCCCCGCCGGATCAACTCCTCGGTCACGTAGGCTACGACACGCTCGGTGCCACCGTATAGCTTGGGGGGCACGCTTTCGTACAGCGGAGCCACCTGCGCGATGCGAAGGCGGTCACGGGTCTGCTTCAACATTGTCGAACCCGAGCCGCGGAAAAGCCGTTCCGAGGTTTTACCAGCCAATCGCATAATATCTCCGTCGACTTCGCGGAAAGCGTCTTTGGCTTGAAGGACGGGTGATTCTCCACTGGATAACACCCGTCCTTGTCAAGTCTACGCCTTCGTTTGTCCTCTGGCTGCGCGTTTAACTCGTGCGAGACGCGAGGCCAACAGAGAGCCGCCAGCGTCTCCGCTACCGCGTCTTGAGGGGCTTCCACCTGTTTGCCGGCCGAGGTCTTCTCACGCTGGGCTCTCCCGCGCGAGGTCATTGAGCGAGATAATCTCGACCAGGCGTTCGTTTTGGTCCAGGACGAGCAGCCGCCTTACTCGCGCATCAGCGCCTCCACCTGGCTAGCCATCGTTGGCGTGACAGGTAATTACCTTGTACGACATGGCCCGGGTCATCCGGATGGCAAACACTGGCTTGCCCGGGGTGTGCGCAGCAATCGCAATATCGCGGTCGGTGACTACTCCAACGACCTTGTCATCACCATCGGTGCTGACGACGGAATACAACCACAGTCGAATTCCCACATCAGTAAGGCGGCGCGGATGAGTGTGTCCGACGCGGGGCAAGGTGCGACCTCGCGCATCATTAATTGCTCGACGTTCATTTCACACACTCCTTGGTCGCCGTGCTCGCGTTCTGCTGAAGTGCCCGGCGCACCCGGCGCCGTCAGGCCGCGTTCTTCTTCGCCGAATTGTCCTTTGGGGCTTCGATCTGGATCTTTACCTCCTTCGGTAAGGCCTCCTTGGGCATCGGTGCTGTTAGCTCCAGCACCCCATCATGGTAGGACGCCTTCAGATCTTCCGCTTTGATACCCTCAGGCAGCGGGATGGAGCGTTCGAAGGCTCCGTAGCGGATTTCGCGGCGGAGATAGTCAGCCTTTTTCTTCTCGCGCTTCTCTTCCCGCGAGCCCTTGATGGTCAACACGTCGCCTACAACCTTGATATCGACGTCCTTCGGATCGACGCCAGGGAGGTCGGCGCAAACGATAAACTTGCCGTCTTCCACGCGTGTTTCGATCGCCGGATGCCTCGGTAGAGGCTCCCATTCCGCGAAAAACTCGCGGCCAAGCGGAAAGCGGAACCAGTCGTGGTCGAAGCCGAAGCGTTCCAATAGGTCGTCGAACTCGTTACGAAAGCGTTCCAGTTCCCTCGATGGTCTCCATCTTTCAAGCAATCCCATTGTCGTGACCTCCTGTTTGCTTGTTCCGCCTGCGCCCGGTGCATGCGCTTCGACGGGTTGATGCTTCTTTTCCGAGGCTGCAACAGGCATGCCGCTGCTGTGCGGCGTACCAACAAATCGAAATCCTCTTCATCGCAGTTCGATTGTCGCTTTCGGCGGCACATTGGGGACATGATCCTGGCTCTTGTGGAGTCAGGGTCTTCGGGCGGCTGTTGTGTCAACGCCGGTTTAATTCTGACTCACGTTGGCGCGAGAGCTGGAGTGACCGCCGAAAACCAGACAGTTGAGAGAGAACGGATTGGACCGAGCGGCCGGGCTTATCGGAGGATAAGCCGTGGCAAGGCGCCGGAGCTTTAGCGTGGAGTTTAAGCGACAGGTGGTGCTCGACTTTCTGGAGGTCCGCGCGGAGACGCGCGGACTGGCGCGGCATCACAGTCTATCGTGGAATCAATCGTCCGCCTGACAGGCGTCCGGCCGAAGGGGTTCACTTCATGTCTATCCCCTCGATCGGGTTAGGCCCAGCAGCTTCGACGACTGCGGAAAATCACTCGGCCGCCACGGCGTGGCGTGACCCGCGGGGCGCCTTATTTCTTCAACTGCGGGTCGTTGCCGGCGACGCAGCGTGCGCCGGCGATCGACTGCGCCGCGTACTTAAGCATGTCCTGGTAGCGCGGATCCTTGTTCTGGCTCGCCCGCTCGGCTGAGTATTTCTTGAGACTGGCGGCGTAGGCCTCGCATTCAGCGGTCGTCCCAAACGCCGCCATCTGCTGCCACTGCGCGAGCGGCAGACTGGAATTGACGCCGTCGCTGGTGAAGGGCGGCGCGACCAGATACCACGCGGCTAGCGCGAGCGCCGCGGCGCTGCACAACTTCATCCCCGCAATTTAAGCAAGCGCATCCGGAAAATCGAAGACGCCTGCGCAGGGCTACTTCCGCATCCGCGCCAGCCGCTCATGCACCAGCGCGAACAGCGGCGGGCCGGAGCGCTGCTCGAAACGGTAACGTACCCGGATCAGCGGGGTCCCCAGTTGCAGCACACGCTCCAGACGCGCGGGGCTGGCGTCCACGATTGCGTCGGCGCCGCTGCGGCGCAGCGTTTCGCCCAGTTCCGCGATCTGCGCCGCCGAGTAGCCGAGCGCCGGCAGCACTGCGCCGATATGCGGATAGCTGCGATAGGCCTCGGCGATGCTGCCCACGGCGAAGCCGCGCGGATCAATAATCACGGCGCCGGCCGCGCGCGCCGCGACCGCGCCCGCCCCCGACGCCATCCCGCCGTGCGTCAGCGTCGGGCCGTCCTCGACCACCACGACGCGCTTGCCGGCAAGCGCGGCGCCGGGTTCGACGTTGACGACGAGATCGGACTCGATCATTGGGGCGCCTGGGTTGAGCTCCGAGGCGTGGCGCCGAATCAGCGCGAGCGCCTCGGGCGTGGCGCCGGATACCTTGTTCAGCACCAGTACGTCGGCGGCGCGCAGATTCGTCTCGCCCGGGTAATAGCTGGTCTCATGGCCGGGGCGCAGCGCGTCGAGCACGACGATCGACAGGTCGGGACGAAGGAACGGATAGTCGTTGTTGCCGCCGTCCCACAGAATAACGTCCGCCTCGCGCTCCGCCTGGGCAAGGATCGCGCGATAGTCAACGCCGGCGAAGACCGCGAGCCCGGCTTCGATATATGGTTCGTACTCCTCGCGTTCCTCCAGCGTACAACCGTGATGCTCGAAGTCGACCTCGCTCGCGTAGCGCATCGCGCGCTGCCTAAGCAGGTCGCCGTAGGGCATCGGATGACGAACCACTGCGACTCGCCGCCCGGCGGCCGTGACTGCGCGCGCCAGCGCCTGCGAGAGCGGACTCTTGCCCGCGCCGGTACGCACGGCAGTGACCGCAACAACCGGCAGACGGCTTTCAAGCTGGGTAAGGCGCGGGCCCAGCATCGCAAAACCTGCCCCGCACGCCTGCACCAGGCTCGCCTTGTGCATTACCTCGTCGTACGGCAGGTCGCTGTAGGAGAGAAAGACGAGATCGGCACGCAGGCGCCCGATCAGCACCCGCAGTTCGGTTTCGGGAAATATCGGGATGTCAGAATCGTAGAGCGGGCCGGCAAGCTCGCGCGGAAAGCTGCGCCGCTCGATGAAGGGGATCTGCGCAGCGGTGAAGGCAACCACCCGAAACTCCGGGCGGTCACGGAGGAAGACCTGGAAGTCGTGAAAGTCGCGGCCGGCAGCGCCCAGGACGATGCATCGCACGGGCTCGGACATACGACACAGCTAGCGCACAAGACGGACCGGCGCCACGGCGCGGCACCTAGGGAGACCGAGAGGGCGGCCCTGTCCAGGGTCCAACCATGGCTCTCTTGTTGAGAGGAGGGGCGCCATAATTGACATTTCCAAGCTCTTGGGGCGTCAAAAGTTCTGTTGACACATCAAAGCGGGAAAATTATGGTCGCGCTCAGGAGTTGCTCCCTGATGGAGACTATTTCAGGGCTCTTCGTTCGCTTTCGCGAGATTGTGATCGGCCGCCTGCGAGCGCAATCCATGACCGAGTACGCGCTAATCCTGGCCGCTATCGCACTTGTGGTTTTCGCGGCCTACCAGGTCATGGGTAATACGGTGAGCAAACTCGTGAGCGGGGAGGACAGCACGCTCAGCAGCGCCTAAAGCCCCCTCTCTCTTCGGGAGATCACCGGCACCGACGCGCCGGGCAGCTTGCTCCCGGGCGGCGAAGAACGGTCGCTCGACCTGTTTCGCTACCAGTTAATTACGGTGGTCACGAGGTACCACAGTCCGAGCAGAGCGCCGAGCGTGAAGATGAACATGCCGGCGTTTTCAGCGAAATGGTTCTCGTGAAACGCAACCTTTTTCCTGCCCAGCATTACCAATCGGCCCCCGTAGCGATCTAATAGTCAATCCTACGCGTTTTTAAGCAAACTGTACAGCTTTGACGCATATGTAGCGTGCAGGTCGAGGCTGGGGCTTAGCTTCAGGCTCAGGGTCGAGAGCTAGCGCGACCGCGACGGCGGTGCAAAATGGTCGGCCACGGGCAGCCGGCTTCCTGCCCTGTAGGCGGGAATTTCCTTGACCTCAAGCCTGCGGCGGGCAGGTCCGAAAAGCCGCCGCAACCAGCTCCCGCCGCTAGGGGAGAGTCGGCTCGCCGCAGGGTCCCTCGAGACCCATCTCGATACGCGCTCGCGCAACATCGCCGTCGTCAGCGGTTGCGAGATGAACTCGTCGCAGCCAGATGCGAGCGCCTCCTCGTGCTCGGCCTCTGAGGCGTCCGTCGTCACGACCATTATGGCAGCGCGGCGAAGCGCCGGCTGTGCCCTTAGCCAGGCGACCATCCCGAGCGCGCCCATAGGGCCGGGCAGCCGCAGGTCGGTCAGGATAAGTTGCGGCCGCAGCCTTTGCGCGATTTCCAGCGCCTGTTCGGCGCTACTCGCGACCTCCACGTCATAGCGTTCGTTGGCGAGGACACGCCTGGCGAGATCTAGCGTCTCGCGGCAAGCGTCTACGATCAGGATCCTCTCGTGCATCGCGCTCTCCAGTAGCCGGGTCAGTAACAGCGTGGAGCAATCCCCGGGCCGTCGGAAGGGACCCACGGCAAGCGAGGGAAGTTCATTCCGCAGTTCTAAGGCGCTCATAGACGATCGCGTTGCTGCAGGGATGGATCCGCCGCGAAACGGGCTGTCCGGAGGTGAAGCACAGGTTGAGCGGGCTGACCATGAGAGGCTCGGTCAGGTGTTGCATTAGACGATATGACATGTTATTTACCGTTCTGTCTTTGCTAAACGCTATTTATGGTTGTATGAAATGACGAGAAAGGGTTAAAGATGCTGATCCAAATGGCGGGTGATTTCCTGTTCTGGTGGCTTCTTGTCCTGGGAGTCGGCATCGGAGTCGTCATGGTGCTCGATAAATACGTTCGCCATTCCCGCAAGCGCCACGCCACCTCGGATGGTCCCTTTTCGTGGCTGCACGGCAGGATTGAAAAGTCATCCCACGAGCCGGTCGAAGAGCCGCCCACAGCGGCGACGGCCTCCGCAGCCGCTCCGATCCAGGCAGTGCCGTTGTTTCAGGCTCCTATGGCCGAACCCCGCCGCTACTTCATCGGCAAAGGGCCCGCCGACGAGGAGCGGTCCTGACACGAGCCGACCCTTTCCTCGAGCTCTTTGCCGAGCCGTTTGACCTCCTGACACTGCGTACTGCCTAGGCTTGACAGGGGGCGGGCGAAACGACGAAACCAGACTCGTAACTTCCAGCACTCCGGTCCGTCGACACGCTCAGCGTCCGGTGGGCCGGTGACGGAGGACTTACGATGTCGTCCATTCACGCGGCTGACCCTGCGGCGATCCGCGCGCGCCTTAGCCATCCCGTAATCGACTCCGACGGCCACTGGCTCGAATTCGGGCCGGTTATCTGCGAGTACCTCGAACGCGTCGGCGGGCGGAGCCTGGCGGAAGCGTTTCGCTCGCGCGACGAGAAGGTCGTGCGTGATCTGCGTCTGCCGCTGGAAGAGCGGCGTGAGATGCGCCGCCCGCAGCAGGCGTGGTGGGCCTTCCCGACCAGGAACACCCTCGATCGGGCGACCGCGATGGTGCCGCGGCTGCTCCACGAGCGGCTCGACGAACTCGGCTTGGATTTCTGCGTGCTTTATCCGACGACCGGGCTTGCGGTGCCGTTTATCGGCAACGACGAGCTGCGCCGGGCAACCTCGCGCGCTTTCAACACGTATGTCGCCGAGCAGTTCCGCGAGTACGCCGACCGGATGACACCCGCCGCGGTCATCCCGATGACCACGCCGCAGGAGGCGATCGAGGAGCTCGAGTACGTCAGCAAGACGCTGAGGCTGAAAGTGGTGGTGATGGCGAGCGTGATCAAGAGGCCGATTCCGGCGCTCGCGCGGCGCTCGCCGGAGCTGGCACGTTATGCCACTTGGCTCGACATGCTGGGTCTCGACAGCGCTTACGACTACGACCCGGTATGGGCGAAATGCGTCGAGCTCGGCCTTGCGCCGACCTTTCATTCCAGCGGGCGGGGCTACGGGATGCGCGTGTCGGTGTCGAACTTTACTTACAACCATATCGGGCATTTCGCGGTCGCCGGCGAGGCGATCTGCAAGGCGCTGTTCCTCGGCGGCGTGACCCGTCGGTTTCCAACGCTGAAATTCGCCTTTCTGGAGGGCGGCGTCGGATGGGCGTGCAACCTGTATGCGGACCTTATCGGGCACTGGAAAAAACGCAACGCAGATGCGCTGGCCGAGGTCGATCCGGCTAATCTCGACCGCGCGCGGCTCGCCGAACTGTTCAATCGCTACGGCGGCGCGTCGTGGGCCGACAAGCTCAGGAGCTGGACGCCCGAGGGCGAGGGCGCGGTGCCCGGGATGCCGGGCAGCGAGCTGTGTGATGACTTTGCGGCCTGCGGCATCGAGCGGCCGGAGGACTTCCGCGAACTGTTCTGTCGCAACTTTTATTTCGGATGCGAGGCCGACGATCCGCTCAACGCGTGGGGCTTCAACGCGCGGGTCAATCCGTACGGCGCGCGGCTGAGGGCGCTCTTCGGCTCCGACATCGGCCATTTCGACGTCCCCGACATGCGCGAGGTCTTGCCCGAGGCGCATGAACTGGTGGACGACGGCCTGATCACGGCGGACGACTTTCGCGAATTTGTCTTTGCCAATCCGGTCGAGTTCTGGGGCGGGATGAATCCGGGGTTCTTCAACGGCACGCGGGTCGAGAGCGAGGCCGCGGCCTGGCTGGTCGCCCATCCCATGCGCCCGATCGACACCCGCGCCGCCGGGTAGGGCGAAGGCCTACGGGCTGCCGGAGGCGAGGTCGTCGAGCATCTTGTTCAGCTCGCTGGCGCGCCGGGTCTTTATCGCACTTCCGCGAGCGCGCGCCACGAGATCTTTATCTTCGGCAGTCACCACCGACCGCCTCTCGCGGACTCAACCTGCCGGGTACAATTCGCGCCTTGGCGGCGGCACTGCGCTATGCTGGCGCAACATCCACGGCGGAGGAGCCTCAAGCATGCTCAAGGAATTCAAGGAGTTCGCGCTGCGCGGCAGCGTGATCGACATGGCCGTTGGTATCATCGTCGGCGCCGCCTTCAACGGCGTGGTCAAGTCGCTGGTTGACAACGTGATCATGCCGCCGATCGGTGTGCTGCTCGGGCGGGTCGATTTCTCCGACCTCTTCATCAACCTCTCGCGCAACCAGTACCCGAGTCTGGACGCGGCCAAGAAGGCCGGCGCCGCGACGATCGCCTACGGCGTCTTCATCAATTCCGTTATCAACTTCATAATTGTCGCCTTCGCGGTGTTTATTTTGGTGCGCCAAATCAACCGCCTGTACAAGCAGGCGCCGCCACCGCCGACGACCCGGGACTGCCCGTACTGCGCGACGGCGATTCCGATAGCGGCCGTGCGCTGCCCGCATTGCACCTCGGAGCTCAAGGCAGCCGCCTGAGCGCGAAGGCCCGTGGGAGTCGTCAAGCGCGTCGCCGCCAACGCCGCGCTCGCGCTGGGCGGCGTGCTCGCCGCCCTCGTCATCGCCGAGCTCGCGATGCGTGTTGCGGGGCTGTCGTACCCTACAACGACGACCTTTCTGCGCGCCGATTACTACACCGGATGGTCGCACAAGCCGGGGATCACCTTTCCCAACCCGGTGGACGGGTTGCACGGCTTCGTCAGCTTCAACCGCTACGGGATGCGCGACAACCGCGAGTACACGATCGCCAAGCCGCCGGGCACGTTCCGGATCGCGGTGATCGGCGACTCCTTCGCCGAGGCGTTGCAGGTGCCGCAGGCGGAAGATTTCTGCTCGGTGGTGGAGCGCGAGCTTGCGCGATGCGACGGCCTGCGCGGCAGGAAAATCGAGGTGCTGAATTTCGGCGTTTACGGCTTCGGCACTGCGCAGGAGCTGATCATGCTGCGGCGGCGGGTGTTGCGATGGTCGCCGGACCTGGTGGTGCTGGAGTTCTACGCCAACGACCTGGGGGATAACACGCGCGCGACCGACGACTCATGGTCGTGGGGTCCGCGCCCGTACTTCGTGCTGCAAAACGGCCGCCTGACCGAGGACGACAGTTTCCGTTCAGCCCCGTCGATTAAGGACAACGTCGCCGCCGCCGAATGGAACGGCAGGCGCAAGCTCAGGCCGGGATTGGCGCCGCTCTACGGGCTGATTATCAACTCGCGCGTCCGCGAACTGATTTACCATTTCAGCTACGCGCCGGTGGTAGTACCGTTTTTCCATCTCGACCGATGGATCGAGCACCGGGTGTTTTTCTCTCCCAAGCAGGAGCCGCCTCCCGCGCCCGGAAAAGCGGCCGCTCCGCCTGCCGAGCCCGGGACGCTCCCGGACGCACGACCGAACCATGCGCCCGCGTCCGCTCGGCCGGCGTCAGAGCTCGAGCAGAGGTTTCGATGGGAAGGCTCGTTGCTCGGCCCGCCGCGGCAGAAGGAGTGGAGAGAGTCTTGGCAGGTAACTGAGAGGCTGATCGAGGAGATCGCGCGCGAGTCGCACGCCCACGGTGCGCGTTTTCTGCTGATGATCGCGGACGCCTCCGCGCAGGCGTATCCCGACCCCGAATTGCGCCGCAAGGTGCTCCCTGAACCGGTTTATCTCAATCGGCGCCTCGAAACGCTCGGCAAGCGCGACGGCTTTGCGGTGCTCAGCCTGGCCGAGCCGCTCCAGCGTTACGCCGACGCGCATCATGCCTTTCTGCACGGGGTCAGCGGCTACATGCCGGGGTGGGGCCACTGGAACGTGGAGGGACACCGCGTCGTCGGTGAGCTGCTCGCGACGGAGATCTGCGCGATGACGCGGGACGGTCAGGCGAACGCGTCGAGCGCGCAGGCCGCGCCCGCGAGACCGCGTAAGGCACACCTTTATCGCGGCGCGCGGCGCCGCAGGGTTATCGCACCCACGATTGCATCGGCGGCAAGGGCGCGGTCACGCGCACCGGCACCTGCGCGCGACGCCCGTTGCGCAGGACGTTGAGATAGACGATCTCTCCGGGGCGGACGCCGCGCATGCGCGCATAGAGGTCGATGAAGTTACTTACCCGATAACCGTCAACCCCGATCACCAGGTCGTAAGTTTCTCCCGTGGGAATGGCGCCGACGATTGGGCCGATTATCACTGCGGGCGGAAAGGCCATCGCGGCCAGCATACTGGCACCATTAATCAGGTCCTTCGCGCGCTGCTGGAACGGATGCAGGCCGGCGCTCGCCGCCGGACCTTGCGGCGCGATATCGACGATCAGCAATCCCTGGATTCCCTGGCGCGCCTCGATCCTCAGGTTCATCCCCAGCAGCGAAATTTCCTCGGCTGCCTCCAGGTATTCCTCGACCCCCGGCGGTTCGGGCTCATACGTGGGCGGTTGCGCCGCGTGGGGCGCATGCGCCACGACGGCGTTGTAGGGAAGCGGGGGCGAATTCAAATCGGCCTGCGAAGCGGGTATGGAAGCCGTCTCGGCAGCGTTGGCGGACGGCGGTTCTAAGCGCGTCGCGCCCGCAAGCAGGCTCACTATGCAAGAGAGCAAAGCTAGCTGCTTGTATCTTCGCATGCGGCTGAGCCGGCGAACGTCGGGATGGCCGCCAAGAGACTATCAGACGCGCAACAGATCCCGCCATTGCGGGAATTTGCCCGGCCGCCTGTGATGCGTCGAGGACACGATCGCGGCTTGCCCGCCGCGGCGCGCGCGTTTTACAGTAGCGGCGCGTACGCACGCAACCGCTGCGGAACGGTGCCGCGCGGGACGCACAAGTCGAGGCACGAATGAAGGTATCGCTCTTTTATCTGCCCTCGGTCGGCAACAAGGCCGAGATCGAAAAGGGGATGGTCGGGTTGCGCGGCGAGCTCTACGACCAGATGCTGCGCGAGGTCTCCGAGCAGGCCAAGCTCGCCGACGGCCTCGGCTACGACTCGATCAGCTTCACCGAGCATCACTTTCACGCCGAGGGCTTCGAGCTTTCCAACAATCCCGTGCTGCTCGACTTGTATATCGCGATGCAGACCAGGCGGATCCGGGTCGGCCAGCTCGGCATCGTGCTGCCGGCCAACAATCCGATCCGCGTGGCCGAGGATATCGCGATGCTCGATCATATGAGCGGCGGGCGCGCCAACGCCGGCTTCGCGCGTGGCTACCAGCGCCGCTGGGTCGATATCATGGCCCAGCAGACTCACGGCATCCACGGCGCCCAGCCCCATCAGCACGACGAGATCGACGCCGCCAACCGCGCCGCCTTCGAGGAGTGCTTCCGTATCATCAAGGCCGCCTGGACTGAAGACATGCTCGCCTACGACGGCAAGTACTGGCGGGTGCCGCCGGGCGAGACGCCGTGGCCGATCGAGGCGACGGCGAAATGGGGCAGGGGCGTCACGAACGGAGTGGTCAAGGCGGTCAGCGTGGTGCCCAAGCCGCTCCAGAAGCCGCATCCGCCGCTCTTCCAGCCTTTCGCCTCGTCCGAACGCAGTATCCGGTGGTGCGCGCAGGAGGGTGTTACTGCGGTGCTGCCGCCGCTGTTTCCGGCCTTCGAGCGCCAGCTGTGCGACGTCTATGCCGAGGTCTCTGGGCGCCCGGCGGGGCAGGGCATGGGCGTGCTGCGCGACGTCATCATCGCGGACAGTGACGAGGAGGCGCGCGCGTTGTGGCGCGAGAGCGGGTTCTTCTGCGGCCGCGAATGGTTCCATCCGTTCGGCTTCTACAAGGGGATGGAAGATCCAAAGACCGGCGAGGTGCCCGACCTCTTCGATAACAGCCTCGCGCTCATCGGCACCGTGGACAGCGTCACGCGCCAGCTCGAGCGGCTGCTCAAGCGGCTGCCAATCACGTGGATCTTTGCCTGGATGTACAACGGGCTGCTCGCGCACGACCGGCTGATGAAGACGATCGAGCTGTTCGCGACCAAGGTGCTGCCGCGCGTCGCCAACGCCGGCTAGCGGTCTTGGTGGGGCGCAGCCCGCCCACTGACAGGCGGTGCAAGCGTAACAGGCCTGCCGCGTTCGCTCAGGCGGCGGTAGGCCGCGCCATCAGTGCCAGCACGACCTCGGTCCATCGGTCGATGATGAAGTCGATTCCGATGAACAGGCCGATCACCCACAGGCCCGACAGCGGCCACAAACTCCAGATTGAAATTCCCAACAGCAGTGAGAACACGACGGACACTGCGACTATGCTCCGCCGCGCCGTGCGGTGGCGCAATTGAAGTTTGCGCCGCGACGCCGCGCCTTGAGGCCAGCTTGTCAAATTCCGGGAGCGGGTTTAAAAGGGGACAGCAACTCCGGCGTCAACCGCTTCCCAGGGAGGGCGTGGCGATGGCGACACGGCAGCAGATCGACTACGACGCGCTGATCCAGCGCGACCGCGTCCACGGCCGGCTCTACAGCGACCCCGACGTCTTCGAGGACGAGCTCGAGCGCATCTTTCATCGCGGATGGGTGTACGTCGGGCACGCCAACGAAATCCCCAATCCGGGCGACTTTCGCCTCGCCCAAATCGGGCGCGTTCCGGTGATCATGGTGCGCGACGAGCAGGGCACGGTGCAGGTGCTGCTCAACCGCTGCCGCCATCGCGCGGCTACCGTCTGCCAGCTCACGCGCGGCAA
This sequence comes from Candidatus Binataceae bacterium, assembly GCA_035650475.1. NCBI lineage: Bacteria > Candidatus Binatota > Binatia (SeqCode) > Binatales (SeqCode) > Binataceae (SeqCode) > Binataceae bacterium (SeqCode). The sequence continues at coordinate 71,020 of DASRHP010000001.1, read as the reverse complement.
CACCCAGCGCTTCCGCTGTGCGTACCATGGATGGACCTACAAGTGCAGCGGCGAGCTCGCCGCGGTGCCCTACCAGGACGCCTACGGCGGCAATCTGCCGCGCGCCGAGCTGGGACTGACCAAAGTGCCGCGGGTCGATTCGTACCGCGGATTCGTCTTCGGTAGCCTGAGCCCGGCGGGGATCACGCTCGAGGACCATCTGGGACGCGCGCGCGCGCAGATCGACAACTTCGTCGAGCTCTCGCCCGAGGGCGAAATCGACGTGCGCGCCGGGATCACCAAGTATCGCTTCCCGGCCAACTGGAAGCTCCAGGTCGAGAACGGGATGGACGGCTACCATCCCAATTTCACCCACCAGACCTTCCTCGACATGCTCGAGCGCGACAATGACGGCCAGCGCCTGGGGCTGTTCGACGGCGACGCCGCCTCGCAGACGCGCGACCTGGGCGGCGGGCATGTGATGCTCGACTATCGCGAGTACAATCGGCGGCGCAACCTGCGCGTGCTGGCCACGCTCTCGCACGAGCGCGAATATCACGAGGCGATGGAGCGGCGCTACGGCAAGGAGCGCGCGGCCGAGCTGCTCACCTTGGGCGGCACCCACGTGCTGATTTTTCCCAACCTGATTATCATCGGCATCCACATGCGAGTGATCACGCCCGTGCGCGTCGACGAAACCGAGGTCTCGCTCTATCCGACCACGCTCAAGGGCGTGCCGCAGGAAGTCAACCGCACGCGCCTGCGCGGGCACGAGGCGTTCTTCGGGCCGGGCGGGTTCGGCCAGCCCGACGACCTCGAGATGTTCGCGCGCATCCAACGCGGGCTCAACGCGGATTTCGATCCGTGGCTGTACATCGCGCGCGGGCTCCATCGCGAGCGCCTCGACAGCGACGGCACGATCGTTGGCCAGATGACTGACGAGGTGACGTTGCGCGGGATCTGGGCGCACTACCGCAAGCTGATGTCGCCGCAGGGGAGCGGCGCGGCGACGCGCCGCGGCGCGCGGCGCTCGGCGCAGGCCTGAGCGTCGAAACGGGGCTGCGGATGGCGCTCGATTATCGCCGGGTCGAGAATTTTCTTTACCGCGAGGCCCGGCTCATGGACGATAACGCCTACGACGAATGGCTCGCGTTGTGGGCGCCCGACGCGCTCTACTACTGGGTGCCCTGCAACAGCGACGACTCGGATCCCGAGCGCCAAGTCTCGGCCATCTACGACGACCGCCGCCGGCTCGAGGACCGCATCACGCGCCTGCGCGACGGGCCGATCTACGCGCAGGAGCCGAAGTCGCGGATGCGCCGGGTGATTTCGAACATCGAGATCGAGGAGGCGGCGAACGGCGAGATCGTCACGCATTCCAACTTCGTGCTGGCCGAACTGCGCCACGGCAAGCAGGACATCTTTGCCGGCCGCGCGATCCATCGGCTCAGGCGCGACGGCGATTCGTTCAGAATCGTTTCGAAGAAGGTCCTGCTGGTCAACAACGACGAGCCGATCGACAACCTGACCTTCCTGATCTAGTTCGCGCGCGGCCTCGCTATCATCGATCCATGGACGAACGCGGCGGCGACGCCGAGCTGTGGCGCGAAGGAGTGCGGCTATTCAACCAGCAGTGCTTCTTCGAGTGCCACGAAGTTTGGGAGCGACTGTGGAAGCGCTCAAGTGGGCCGGAGAAGCTCTTCTACCAAGGGATGATCCAGGCGGCGGCCGCATTGCTCCACGTGAAACGCGGCCAGCTCGGCGGCGCGCGCTCGACTTGGGCCAAGGCGCGCGCGAAGCTCGACACCCTGCCGGCGGAGTATCACGGCATCGCGCTTGCGGAGTTGCGCGCGGCGGCGGACACATTTATTGCGGCGGGCTTCGATGCGCCAGCGCCGCGGATTCGGCATGTAAAGCGATGACGCGCTCTCAGTCGGTGCCGCGCCGCGGGCGTTCAGATTGACTCAGGCAGGCAGTTCGCTGACGACGCGCTTGATGATTTCCGAGGCTTCGAGACACGCCGCACGCTGCCTGCGCGTAAGATGCGGCAGCCGCTGTATGCTCTGGAGGCTCCCCAGAATGGCGTCGGCGGCTTCGGCGTGCTCGGCGAGGACGACCAAGAGCAGCGACGCCGACAAGGCAGCGAGCAAATCAACGTCGCGGCGGATATCATCGAGCTTTTTGCCCGACGGGACCAGCCGGAGTACCTGTTCCTTGCGCATCGTCGACGCCCTTCCGAAACCCAGGAGGGGACACGACACTGCCGCCTCGCGCGCGATCATGTGTCAGAGCTTAAGCATCGTCTGATGCGACGAGGATGTCAATGAAATGTTAAATGATTCTGAAAAAAATCCAATGTCGCAATATCATGTTACTATTATTTGATTTATGTCTGCTTATGCAGCCACAATTAGTCTATACCGCGGATCGGGCCCGCTGGCGATGCTTGATCGCGGCTGCTCGTGGGACGCCGGAGCTTTTGCTGAACGTGAGCGCCGCGAACCCCTGTGCAGTCGCGGCGTTGCGTTCGGCCGATTAATTGACGAAGGCTAGAAAGGGATGTCGTCGTCGTCGGGGCCGGCGGGGGGCATATCGGCGCTGAAGTCCTCCGGCTCGTCCATCGCACCGCCGCGCGCTCCTGCGCCACTGCCGCCACCTCCGCCGAGGAACTGCACACGCTGCGCTACGACCTCGGTGCGCGAACGTTTGCCGCTGCCGTCCTTGGCTTCCCACTGGCGCGTGGTCAAGCGCCCTTCGACGTAGACTTGGCGGCCCTTGCGCAGGTACTGACTGCACAGTTCGGCCTGCTTGCCGTAAACGACGACGTTATGCCATTCGGTCGATTCCTTGTTGGAGCCGTCGCGCCCCTTGAAGCGCTCGCTCGTCGCGACCGAAAAATTGGCGACCGGCTGGCCCGAGGGCAGGTAACGCACTTCGGGGTCGCGCCCCAAGTTGCCGACCAGGATGACCTTGTTTACCGACATCGCTGCCGCCCGCGCCTGATAGAGGTTTGCTACGCATGGAACCTATCCCCCGCGCGCATCGCGTGCAACCGCCCACCAGGGGCTGAATCCGGCGCTGGTCGGCTTACCTGTTGATAGTTGCGCGTCGCGCGCCAGTGTCCCACGGAAGGCGTAGGCCGCGCATCCAGCACGCTTTCGCAGGGCGAGACGGCTTTATATAATTCGCATCTGGTGGATGGGCGGTCGGTCAGGCGATGGCGTCGCACGCTTCGACATCCGTGCCGGTCAGAATAGTCCCGCTCGGCGGGTTCGGCGAAATCGGGCTGAACCTGACGGTGGTGGAGTGCGCCGGCCAGGCGCTGATCATCGATGCGGGCGTGATGTTTCCCGAGGAACGCGGGCTGGGACTGGGCGTGCTCGCGCCCGATCTCACCTACCTTGAACAGTCGCGCCCGCAGGTTCTTGGCATTGTTCTAACCCACGCGCACGAAGACCATATCGGCGCGCTGCCCCATTTGCTGCGCCGCTTCAACGCGCCGGTTTACGGGACCAAACTGACACTCGCGTTCGCGCGCCGCCGGTTAGAGGAAGAAGGCCTGATCGGCGCGCGCATGAATGCGCTGGAGCCGCGCCGGAGCTTTGAGCTCGGCCCGTTTGAGCTCGAGCCGTTGCGCGTCACCCATTCGACACCGGATTCGGTCGGGCTTGCGATCCGGACTCCCGCCGGGCTCATCGTCCATAGCGGCGACTTCAAGATCGATCCGGCGCCTATCGATGGCCAGCTCTTCGACCGCGAGCGCTTCGCCGAGCTGGGTGCCGAGGGCGCGGCGCTGCTGATATCGGATTCGACCAACGTCGAGCGCACCGGGCGCACCGCCAGCGAGAGCTCGATCAAGCCGGTGCTGCGCGAGATCGTCGCGCGCAGCCGCGGCAGGTTTTTCCTCTCGGTCTTTTCCTCCCATCTCCATCGTATCCGCCAGCTTACCGAGGTCTCGCGCGAGGCAGGGCGGCGAGTGGTCCCGTTGGGACGGCGGATGGCCGAAAGCGTGCGGCTGGGAACGGAGCTGGGCCAGCTACCATTTCCGCCCGGCACCTTTATCGAGCCGGGCGAGGCGCAGTTTCTCGAAGCGCGCCGGCTGACTTATCTCGCCAGCGGCAGCCAGGGCGAGTCGCTCTCGGCGCTGGCGCGGATCGCCGCCGGCGCGCATCCACGCGCCCGCGTGGATCCCGGCGACACGGTGGTCCTTTCCTCACGCTTCATCCCGGGCAACGAGCGCACCATCAACACGCTGGTCAACCGGCTTTACAAGCGCGGCGCCGAGGTTTTTTACGAGGCGGTCGCGCCGGTCCACGTCTCGGGGCACGCCAGCCGCGATGAGTTGGCCGAGTTGATCGCGCTGGTGCGGCCGAGGCACTTCGTGCCCACCCACGGCGAGTATCGCCATCTGCGCCGCCATCTCGCACTCGCGGTCGAGGCCGGTATTCCCGAAGCCAACTGCTTTCTGCTCGAGAACGGCGAGCCGCTGGTGCTCAACGGCGCCGGCGCCCATCGCGCGCGCGCGGTCGAGGCCGGGCGGGTGCTGATCGAGGACGGCGAATTCGGCGACCCTGCGCTGCTCGACGAGCGCCGCGCGCTGGGGCGCGATGGCACCGTGTTCGCGGTGCTGGCGGTGTCATCGAAGAGCGGCGCGCTGGTCGCGGGGCCCGAACTGGTGTCGCGCGGAATCGTCGTTGGCGACGGCACTTCGGTGCATATGCGCCGGGCGCGCGCGCAACTGGTCGAACGGCTGAACCGAATCGAGCAGCCGTTCAGTGCCGACGGCGCGATGCTGCGTGAGGAAATCGTGCACGCCCTGCGCAGCTACTTCAGCCACGCGCTCGGCAAGCGCCCGCTTATCGTGCCGCACATCATGGAGGTCTGAACGGCTATCGCGCGCCAGCCCAAAGCGCCGATCGAGCTCGAGGCCGCCGCGCCCGAAGCGGCGCCCGCCGCCGCGCCCAGCCGCGTGATGCGCGAGCTGGCCGCGCTCGCGTTAGTCGCGCTCGCCGCTTTCTCCCTGCTCAGCCTGATTTCAGCTGCGGCCGCTGAGCATCCCAACCTGTGTGGCGTAGTCGGCGAGGCGGCCGCGGCGGCGCTGGACGGAGTGTTCGGCGTGCAGGCTTACGCGCTGGTGCTGATGATGGCCGCGCTTGCGGCTCGCGTCTGGAGCGGCGCGTCTGGGCGCACGCTCGGAGGCGAGGCGGTCGGCGGCGCAATACTGCTCGCCGCGCTATGCGCCGGCGCTGGGCTTTTCAGCGACGGCGCGCAATGGGTGGGCGGCGCGCTCGGGGTGTCCCTTTCTTCGATCCTTGACCAATACCTCAACCTCGCCGGCGGGTACCTCGCGGTGCTGCTGACGGTGATCGGCGCGCTGGTCGTGATGCTGCGCCGGGCGCCGACCGAGATGGTGGCCGGACTGGCGGCCGGCGTGCGCGCGCGGCGCATGGCGTCGGCACGCGACGCGAGCGGCGATGATGAGGCATGGGTGGTGGAGGAGCCGGCAGGCGGCGCAGAGGCAAACGGCGCGCGGCCCGCTCCCCCATCCGCACCCGGCGGCGGGGGCGCGCGTGCGCTCAAGGTGCGCCGAATCGAGCCGCGCGAGGCGCCGGCGCGCGGCAACAAGCCGATGCGCTCAGGGCGCGCCAAGGGCGGCTATGAGCTACCGCCGCTGGGGCTGCTCGACGTCCCCCCGGCCGAGCATGCGCAGATCGACGAGTCGGCGCTCGAGCGCAGCGCGCGCGTGCTGGAGCAGAAGCTCGCCGACTTCGGCGTCGAGGGGCGCGTGGTCGAGGTCCAGCCCGGGCCGGTAGTCACGATGTACAAGTTCGAGCCGGGCTCCGGGATCAAGGTCAGCCAGATCGTTAATCTTGCCGACGACCTCTCGATGGCACTGCGCGCGGCCACCGTGCGTATCCAGGCGCCGGTGCCGGGCGAGGCAGTGGTCGGGATCGAAGTGCCCAACCGCAAGCGCGAGATGGTCTATCTGCGCGAGATCCTGGAGGCCGAGGAGTTCGTTTCAGCGCGCAGCCAGCTCACGATCGCGCTCGGCAAGGACATCTCCGGGCGTCCGGTGGCGGCCGACCTCGCGACGATGCCGCATCTGCTGATCGCGGGCGCGACCGGCACCGGCAAGTCGGTGTCAATCCATACGATGCTCGGCTCGATCCTGTTCAACGCCACCGCCGACGACGTGCGTTTCATCCTGATCGATCCCAAGATGCTCGAGCTTTCGGTGTACGAGAACATTCCGCATCTGCTGGTGCCGGTGGTGGTCGATCCGGAGAAGGCGGCGGCGGCGCTGTTGTGGGCGACCCAGGAGATGGAGACGCGCTACCGGATGATGCGCGAGCTGGGCGTACGCAATATCGACGGCTACAATCGCGCGCTCGCCGCCGGGGGCAAGGTGGTCGAGCTCAAAGCGGCCAACCTGGTTGAGGAAGGGGTGCGCCCGCCCGTGGCCGGCGACGACCCCGAACCGATCCAGCATCGCAAACTGCCCAAGATCGTCATCGTGATCGACGAGCTTGCCGACCTCCTGCTCTCCGAGGGCAAGACCGTCGAGCGCGACATCACGCGGCTTGCGCAAAAGGCGCGCGCCGCCGGAATCCATCTGATCCTCGCGACCCAGCGCCCCTCCGTGGACGTGATCACGGGGCTGATCAAGGCCAACCTGCCCGCGCGCATATCGTTTCAGGTCACCTCGCGCGTGGATTCGCGCACCATCCTCGATTCGATCGGCGCCGAGCGGCTGCTCGGCGCGGGCGACATGTTGTTCATGCCGCCGGGAACGGCCAAGCTGCGCCGCCTGCACGGCCCCTTCGTCTCCGAGGCCGAGATCCGGCGGGTGGCGGATTTCCTGCGCGCGCAGGGCGCGCCCGAGTACCGAATGGAAATCCTGGAGACCAAGGCGCCGTCGGAGGATGGCGCCGAGGGCGCCGACGGCGAGCACGACGAACTGTACGACGAGGCGGTGCGGATCGTGCTCGAGAGCAACCAGGCGTCTATCTCGATGATCCAGCGCCGGCTGCGAATCGGCTACAATCGGGCGGCGCGGATGGTCGAGCAGATGGAGCGCGAAGGGCTGGTGACGCCGGGTGACGGGATGCGGCCGCGCGAGGTGCGCGCACGCAACTAAACCGCCGCCGCCCGAATCGCGCGCTGAACCCGCCGCGCCTTGCCGTCGTCTATTCAATTGATGCTGTTTAACTTCCGTACTCTCCGCGATAACCGATCGGGCGACAATCGCGCCCGGTGCAGTTTGCCTTCGATGCGTGCATTGGCTGCGTCGGCCATTGCGGTGACGGCGATTGCGTCGGCGGCGTTTGCGCGCGGCCTCGCGGTTGCGAGCAACACGGTTGAGCCGGCGGCAACAGCAGCGCAGCCCCCGCCGCAGACCGGATCGCTGAGCCTCGAACAGGTCGTTACCCGCTTGCAACGGCGCTACGACGCGACGCGTTCGCTGCGCGCAAGCTTCAGCGAGGAGCTCAGCAGCCCGGGCGGGATGAAGCGCACGCGCACGGGCACCGTCTCGTTCAGGAAGGGCGGGCGGATGCGATGGGAGTTCGGAGAGCCGCGAGTCGAGACGATCGTCAGCGACGGCCAGACGGTTTACGACTACGAGCCGGATCTGAACCAGGTGGTCGAAGTTCCGGTGAGCAAGGCGCTCAAAACCAGCGCGACCGCCTTCCTGCTCGGCCTGGGCAATCTCAAGCGAGACTTCAAAGCGGCGCTGCCAGCCGACCCACCTGCCGACGGCCTTGTCCATCTGGCTCTGAGCCCCAAGGGCGGTGGTGACCAGATGGAACTAGGGCTCGACCCGCAGAATTACAACATTGTGAAGTTCAAATTAACCGACCAGGTCGGCAATGTTACCGAACTGCGCTTTCGCGACATCCAGACAAATCTGGCCCTTGAGGATTCGCTGTTCCGGTTCGCCGTCCCGCCTGACGCAGACATCGTCCAGCCAGGGCAGCAATGAGCGCGGGCAAGCGCATGATTGCGCGGCTGCCCGTGGGAGTGTATGCATATAGACCCCGATTTTGGCCACTATGGAGAGCGTCCACCTCGTAAGCCTCGGGTGCCCGAAAAACACCGCTGACAGCGAACTGATGCTGGGCGCGCTCGTCCGTGCGGGCTTCGACGTGACGCTCGATCCCGCGCAGGCGCAGGTGCTGCTGGTCAACACCTGCGCCTTCATCGAGCCGGCCAAAAAGGAATCGATCGAGGCAATCCTCGAGGCCGCCGAGGTCAAGCGCGGCGGGCATGGCAAGCGTCTGGTGGTTGCCGGATGCCTCGCGCAGCGCTACGGCACGGAGCTCGCCCAGCAGTTTCCCGAAATCGACATCATGGTCGGCACCGGCAACTTCCTCGATCTGCCCGAGCTGCTGCGCCGCAGCGAGCAGCCCGAACTGCGCGCGATTCCCTATCCCGGCGCGGCGCATCTGCTGCCAGCGGCGGACGCTCCGCGGGTCAGGCTGGGCCAGTGGTTCAGCGCCTATCTGAAGGTTTCCGAGGGCTGCGACCATCGATGCGCCTTCTGCATCATCCCGAAGATCCGCGGCCGGCACCAAAGCCGCCCGCCCGAAGACCTGGTCGAAGAGGCGTCGCAACTCGCCGCAGGCGGCGTGCGCGAGCTCAATTTGATCGCGCAGGACCTGACCGCCTACGGGCGCGACCTGAGCCCGCGTACCTCGCTGGCCGCGCTGCTGAAGCGGCTTGCGCGGATTGAGCAGATCCGCTGGATCCGGCTGCTCTATTGCTATCCTAACTTCGTCACCGACGAGCTGCTTGCCACTATCGCCGGCGAGGAGCGGGTGGTTAAGTATATCGATATGCCCTTGCAACACGCTGACGACGGGGTGCTGCGCGCGATGCGACGCGAGCGCTCGGGCGACGGCCTGCGCAGGCTGCTCGACCGGGTGCGCAAGGCGATTCCCGACGTTGTCCTGCGCACGTCGTTCATCGTCGGCTTTCCCGGCGAGAGCGAGGCCGCGTTCGCCAATCTGATGGGGTTCGTGCGCGAGCAGCAATTCGACCGGGTGGGAGTTTTTACTTACTCGCGCGAGGAGAATACGGCAGCTTGGGCATTGCCCGACCAGGTGCCGGAACGGGTCAAACGCCGCCGGCGCGCCGAGCTGATGCAGGCGCAGGCGGAAATTTCGTTGAACAGAAACCGCGGCCTAGTTGGCCGCGAGCTGGAGGTCATGGTCGAAGGAAGCGCGCCCGGGCGCGCCACGCGCATGCGCGGGCGCACCGCAGGGCAGGCTCCCGAGATCGATGGCGTGGTGCTGCTCGGCGGCGAGGCCGCGCCGGGCGATTTCGTCCGCGCGCGCGTCGAGCGCGCGGCGGCCTACGACCTCCACGGGCGGATCACCGCCGCGTTGGCGTAAGGATTCAAAAGGGGTGGCGAGCGATGACCAAAAAATCCGGAGCCGCGAACAGGAAGAGATTTCTTTCAAAGGTGCGCGAGCAACTGACCGGGATGAAGGCCAGGCTGCTTAGCGAAATCGACTCTGAGTTGCGCGCCGAGCGCGAAGGCAACAAGAGCGAGGGCATGGACACCTACGACCTCGCCTCCGAGGAACGCGACCGCGAGATCAGTTTCATCCTCTCCGACCGCGAACGCGTGAAGATCAAGCAGATCGACGACGCGCTCGCGCGGCTGGACGACGGCAGCTACGGCGTGTGCGATTCGTGCGGGCTGGAAATCGCCGAAGAGCGTCTGCAGGCGATGCCGTTCACCCGGCTGTGCCGCGACTGCCAGCAGGACCAGGAGCGCGAGGCCAAGGCGCAGCATCGTTACGACGACGAGCGCAACACCTACCGCAAGCTCGGTTCGACCGACGTCGACGAGGAAAACCCCTAGGGCCGGGCGGCGCCGGCGGCTGCGCCGCGGGCGGCGGACGCGGGGCCGTGTGGCGTCACGTGCGCAACGCGGCTAGTCTCTTTACCGGTTCGGGGTTAGCGGGCATTGTAGTTTTCTGACGCGTCGCGCGCGTGCGACCGCGGGCTGCGCCCGCGATGGCGCTTTGCGCGGGCGGCCGAATGCTCGCTTTCGGCATAACAGGTTCCGGGAAGGCCATTGGCAACAAGAATCTTCTGCGAGTTGCAGCCTGAAGGCACGGCGGGAGGCGAGGCCGAGCGCGAAATCGCGCCGCTCAGGCTGCACGAGGCGCGCGCGGTCGTCGCGATCGCCAGCGGCAAGGGCGGCGTCGGTAAGACCGCGATCTGCGTCAACCTCGCCGCCGCGCTGGCGATGGCCGGGCGCAAGGTCGCGATCGTCGACGCGGATCTTAATTCGCCCGGCGTGTTCGTGATGCTGGGGATGAAGCCGCTTCGGCGCTTCCAGCCCGATGAGGAGATCGAACCCGCCGCCGGACCGCTCGGGATAAGGACGGTGTCGTCGGCCCTGTTTGCCGACGGCGAGCAGCCCGCCTTCAGCTTCCTCGAAGGCGACGAAGGCGCGCCCGCGGCGTCGGCCAACGGCGCGCGGCCGCTCGAGCTTGACCATCGCGCGGCAGTGCGCCGGATGCTGGCGGCGCGCTTCGGCCCGCTCGACATAATCCTGGTCGATCTCGCTTCCGGACTGGCGCAGCTGCACTATCTGGCCAGACTGGTTGAACTGGCGGGCGTCATAATGGTCACGCAGCCGAGCGAGGCCGCGGTGCGCGCCACCCGCAACGCGCTCGACGCGATCCGGCACGCGGGCCTGCCCGTGCTGGGCCTGATCGAAAACATGGTCGGTTTCAGCTGCGACAGCTGCCACGCGGTGCGTCCGCTCTTTCCGCAGAGCGACGTCGCGAGCCTTGCGCAGGCCGGCGACCTCGCGATTCTCGGCCGGCTGCCGTTCGACCCGCGGCTTGCCGACTGTTGCGAGCGCGGCGCGCTATTCCTGCGCGAGTATGCCGACACCCCGCTGGCGAAGCAGTTCGTCACGATAGCCTCGACGCTCGAGCACGAGCTCGCCCGCCATCCGGTTCCCCGCCTCTCGCCGGTAACGACCGTCTAAGCGCTGCTAGTCGTCCTCGCCGATTTCCGCGTTCGCGCCTGAGGCGCGGGTCCGGATGCGGCGCGAGCGTTCGAACATCCCGGCCCCTAGGTATCCACCGAGCCGGAAAGTGGCGAAGCCGAGCGTGGTCAGGATTCGGCTTTGCGCGGGGCCTGGCCGCGACAGCATCACGAAGCTGTGCACTTCGCCTGCAAGCAGCGGCTCGGCGCGCCCGCTCGCGCTCGTCCGCAGCCTTGCAGCAATACGCTGCGGCGGACGGCGAGAGGCCGCCGGCGTCAGCACGATGCTTTGCGCCTCGCGCGGCGCCCAGCCGTCGCAGTCAAGGAGCCGTGCGTCGAGTCGATGCTTGCCGCCGCCGTCGAGCACCGCGCGCGTCTCCAGCGCGCGCGGCGCGCCGGCTCCGGGGAACGCCGCCCATACCATCCTGCGCGCGTGAAATTCGCCGCCGCCGACGCCGGTGAACGAGCGGCCGGCGCGCGCCACCGCGTCGATAGGGTGCGCTGTGCCGGCGAGCCCGAATCGACCGGTCACTCTACCGAAGGCGGCGTCGGCGCTGCGTTCGGGATGCGCGAGCATTTCGAGCAGCGCCGCGCCATCCGACGCCGCGGCGCGCTCCGGTTGCGACCACGGTACAAACTCGGCGCGCAGCTCCATCGCGTCGTGCAATGTGGCCCGCGCCAGCGCCTGCTCGACGCTCAAATACGCGTGGCCGTCGTCAACTACGACCGCGGGGCCGCGGAACTCGAAGATCAGCCGCCCGCCGTCGGCGGCGAGGACCAGCGGGCCCAGCGCAAGGCGATGCGGCGTGCGCTCGACGCGCCCCTCGGCGGTGAAGAGCGCGATTCGCTCGCGCCCCACGAGGGCCATCACGCGCGCGCCAGCCGCGCCCGGTCCGAGGTCGAAACTCGCCATCGCGCCGACCTGCGCCATCGGATCATAGAACTCCAGCCCGACGCGGAGCGGCGACGCGGCCGCCACGGGTTGCGCAAGGCGAAGCGCCGTCGCTGAGGATTGTGCGAGCGGCGCGCGCGTCTCGCCCGCGTGCACAACGACGATCCGTCTTCGGCGTGGCGTGAGCGGGGACTGGTCGCGCCCGAACGTCTGCGCGATCGCGTCCAGCGTGCGAGCGCGCAGTCGCCCCGGCATCCGCAGTGCCACCGACAGTTCGAGCTGGACCGCCTCCAACGCGCCGCGCGCGCTCAGCGCGGCGAGCCGGCGCAGCGCGCCGAGCGGGCTCGCCGCGTGGCGCTGGGTGAAGGCTTGCAGCAGGTTGTTGGCGCCGCCGCCCGGGTAGCGCAGGCCGAAGCTCGCCAGGATGCCGTCGCGGCGCAGGCGCTCGCTCAAGTCGAGCAATGCGCCGTTGATGAAGCCGTCGCTGGCCGAAAGATGCGCTCCGCGCGCCGGGCGCAGGGTGTCGCCCGACGACTTGAGCCCCACGCCGAGGTCGACCCGCGGCTCGATCACGTTCCATCCGTGGACCAGCAGAACGGTAGCGTGTCGATGGCGCGCGGCGAGCCGTTCCAGCCGCTCGGCAATGAGCTCGAGCATCCACGGCGCCGCCTCCATCACCTGGCTGAGCCGGTTAAGGTCGAGCCGGTTGCGATCCATCGCACGGTTGATGATCGCGCCTGCGCCGAGCCGAGCGCTGAGTTCACGCGTGATTTCGGCGGTATGGAGATCATTGACCTTGGGATGGAGCGCCGCGCGCGCGGCGGCGCCGGCGCGCCCGCCGTGGGGCGCGATAAGCAGCAGCGGCGCGTCGCCCTCGCACGTCTCCAGCCAGCGCGCTGCCGCGTGCGGCGCTCGTCCAACGGCCGCGCCGGCGGCGCCGGTTTCGTGCGCCGCCTTGCTGATCATGAGGCCCGCCGGTAGCGCGCCAGCGCCATCGTGGCGCGCGCGTGCAGAACGAACGACGTCACGAAGTAGTAGGCGATGAACGCGAGCGACGCGTAGAGCATCAGCGGCCTGGGATGCGGCAGCGCGGGCAGCATCGCCAGCGTCACCGCCGCCCACAGGACGGCGAAGCTCAGGGTGAGCGGACGCAGCGGCGAGGTGCGGTTGGGATAGATGTACTTGATCGGCACAAACACCATGACCGCGAGCAGCGCCACGATGAGCGCGTTGTAGAGCGGGCGCAGGTCGAGGCAAAAGAGGTAGAAGGCGACCAGGTTCCAGTACGACGGGAAGCCGCGGAAGTAGTTGTCGTGGGTTTTGGCGTCCACGTGGCAGAAGCCGTAGCCGCTGGCGATCAGGGCGAACCCGGCCAGCGCGAGGCCGCCGTAGCCCTCGCGCAGGATGCCCGCGCGGAGCATCAGGAAGACCGGCGCCAAGACGTAGTTGAGATAATCGACGACGTTGTCGAGCATCGCACCGTCGAAGTGCGGAATGCGCCGGCGTACCTCGAGCATCCGTGCCAGCGGCCCGTCGCTGGAGTCGATTGTGATCGCGACCGCCATCGCGATGAACGAGGCGCGGAAGTCGTTGCGCGCAGCATACTCGATCGATACCAGTCCCGCGACCGCGCCCAGCGCGGTGTACAGATGCACCCCCCATGCGCACAGCCGAAGCAGGCGCTCGCGCCCGGCGGCCCGGGCGGGGCGGCGGGTCCGCGCGGCGGGCTCACCGTTGGGGTTTGTGATCGCGCGGTCCGAAATAGTCCTCCAGGATGGTCATGAACGGTCCGCAGGCGCGTCGCGCCTTGACGTAGGCGCAGGCCTCGTCGAGCGACATCCCGCAGTGCGCGTGCAGGTACGCGATCGCAAGGGTCGGCGCGCGGTTGAGCCCCGCGTTGCAGTGCAGATAAACGCGCTCGCCGGCGCCCAGCAGTCCGACCAACGCGTCGAGCGCGATGGCGAGCTCGGCCGCCATCGCGTCCGCGCTGCCGTCCTGGATCGGCGTGCGCACCATCTTGATCCCGCACTCGCGATAGGCGCGCGCGAGTTCGCTTTCGCTCAAGTCGTGGAGCTCCAGGTCGAGGTCGTCCTGGAGGTTGTGCACGGCGGTTACGGCGAACTCCTGCTTGAGCCAGGGGATGTCTTCGACGCGTGGGAATTCGCCGATCAAAAGCTCGCGGCGAAGCTCGCTCACCGAGGGCCGGCCATAGACGCGCACTGCGCGGCGATTATCATGCTCGGGCCGTCTGGTCCACCAGTCCATCTTGGCAGTAATGCAAAAAGTGGGTGCGCCCGCAAAGTCCTCGCTACGGACTGTGCGCACGGGGCGCGCCCCTTCCATCACAATCTTATCCTATGCGGGCCGCCGTCCTAAGACGGGGCGGGTCATCGATCCACAGACGGCGGGCGGGCGGCTGCACGCGGTGGAGGCGCACACCGCCGGACGGCCCGCCTGTTCCCATTCGTAGAACCAGATCGCGGCCAGCACCGAGGCCGCGCGCGCGACCTGACTCGCCATCATCCCCTGCTCAAGTGCGACGAGCTTGCGCTTGAACGCGCGGCTGGCAGGTGGCGCCTCAGCTCGCGTTTCGCGGTCGGCGGTGACGACGAAGCCGACCAGCTGGTGTGCGCTGCGCAACTCCTCAACGAGAGCGCTCCAGACGGACGTGATCGGGATTAGCTTCACCCGCGGGCGCGCGCTCGCGGCCAGTGCAGCGACGTCGCTGTCTGCCGCGCCCTCCAGCCGCGCGTGCATTCCGCGGTCGCCGTAGTTGTCGCGGTAACCGTCGTAGTGGACCGTGGTATGGAGCGGCTGACTGGCGTCGCCGACGTAGTGGGCGACGTAGCCGCTGAGCTTGAGCACGCTGGCACACTGACCTGCGCGCCATGCGCGGCCGAGCTCGGCGGCACGCCTTTCGACCGTCCACGGCAGTGTGCCGTTGCGCTCGAAGCGCCTGCGCCCCCATTCGCGTTCCATCGCGGCGCGGCTTGGGTCGAGCGCTTCGAACGGGCGGCGGCCGTACATTTCGAGATCGACGTAGTGCCGGCGCTTCTCCACGCGGCCCGGAATCCGATCCGGCTCGACCGTGAAATATTCGAGCTGGGATTCGTTGCGGCTGAGGAAATCCTTAAGCGGCGAGGGCGCGAGCGCGTCGAGCGCGAGCCGCGCGATCAGACGGTGGGTTTCATGGTCCCACGCCAAGGCCGGCGCGGCCAAAGTTACGGCGGCTGCCGCGAGCGCGCCCGCCATCCATCCGATGCGGCGGCGCAGCCGCGCGCGCCGGGCGCCGTCCATCGACGCGGCTAGCCCTTGGCGCGCCGTCCGGCCCGCGCGGCGCCGCGGCGGTTGCGATTGCCATTGCGCGGCTCAGCCAGCGTATGCGCGCCCGTGTTCGGTTGCGGTGTATCCGCCGGCGCTTGCGGCGCTGCGTCTGCGTTCGCGGCCTCGGCGGGTCCGCTCGGATGCGCGCCGGCGGCGGCGCCGTTGACGCTGGTCGCCGGCTTGCGCGCGGCGCCAACGCGCGCGACCTCGGCCGGCATCCGTTCGCCCAGCCTCAGCACCGCCGCGCGCATCGCGTCGGCAAGCTTGCGATAGGCGCCCGCGCCTTCGCCGTTGTCGGCGAGCGCGCGCACCTCGGCGTTGCTCAGGACGCGTCCGATGCGGACCTCGACCGGATGGCGGTGCGGAATGATGGCGCCCTTGCCCAGGACTTCGTGCGTGCCGCTGATTCGGATCGGCAGCACGTCGCATCCGCTGCGCAGCGCCAGGTAGCCCGCGCCGCTCTTGAACTCGTGAATCGCGCCGTCGGGTGAGCGCGTGCCCTCGGGGAACATCAGCACGCTGTGTCCGGCGGCGAGCTCGGCCAGGGCGTCGTCGAGCGAGTCGAGCTGCGCGCGCTCGCGATCGAATGGAATCAGGCGGGTGAAGTTGCTGAAGACGAAGCGGCGCGCGCTGGTGTTGAAGAAATAGTCCTTGGCCGCGAGCACCACCAGGTCGCGCCCGGCCGCGCCGAGCGCGTAGGTGACGAGCGCGAAATCGAGGTGGCTCGCATGGTTGGCGACGACCAGGAAGTTGCGGTTGGCGGGCACGTTGCCCGCGCCCAGCACGCGTGGCCGCAGCCAGCCGTCGAATGCGAGGCGTCGCGCCGAGCGGAACGCCGCCTCGCCCAGGCGGCGTAGCGGACCCGGCAGCGCCGGCGTGAACGGTTCGGCAAACTTCGCGTACGAGGGCAAACGGGGGCGGTTCTTCTCCTGGCCGACCACCCGCTGGAGATCGTCCACCGTGCGCAGATCGGCCAGTTCCTCGGGGCTCAGTTCGCGCCCGGCGTGGGCTGCGATATGCTCGGCCAGCTCAGCCAGCGCGAGGGAATCCAGGCCGAGGTCCTCGATCAGGCGGGTCGCCGGCGTGATCGTATCGGCGCCGATCGAGACCTGGGCGAGCGCCTGCGCGAGCCACGGCTCGACCTCGGCGCTGACCGCCGCGCGCTCCTGGGCGTGGCTCTGGAGCATCCGCTCCAGGATGGCGGCGACCTCCGAGCGTCGGACCTTGCGCGTGCGCGTGCGCGGGAGCTCGGCGTCGGTGAAGCGCAGGATTCGGATGCGCTTGTGCGGGCTGAGCCCGTTGCCGACCTTTTCGAAATGCGCGCGCAGCTTGTCCTCGACCGAGCGCCGGCTTTCCCCGCGCGCGTAGGCCGGGACCACCAGCGCCGCCGCCTGCTCGCCCTGGGCGACTTTGAGGCCGACGATCGCGAGTTCCTTGACGTAGGGCGAATGGCCGTAGGCCTCTTCGAGCTCGTCGATGTAGATGTTGTTGCCGCCGGAATCGACGATGACTTCCTTGGCGCGCCCGACGATGTACAGCCGTCCCTCGTCGTCGAGGCGCCCGAGATCGCCCGTGCGCAGCCATCCGTCGCGCAGTACCTCGTCGGTCGCGGCCTGGTTGCGGTAATAGCCCGCCATCACGTTCGGCCCGCGGGCGAGGATCTCGCCGAGCCTGCCATCGCCGTTGGAGTCGAGCCTGATCTCTACGCCGTTGAGCGGCTTGCCGACCGAGCCCGGGGCCAGCGCCTCGTCGGGGCGCGCCACACTCAGCACCGGCGCCGCCTCGGTCAGCCCGTAGCCTTCGAGCAGGCGGATGCCGATGTCGTTGAAGAAGCTGGCGATGCGTTGGGGCAGGGCGGCGCCGCCGCTTACCGCCAGCCTGAGCCGCCCGCCGAGCGCGGTATGCGCCTGGCGGAAGAGCAGGCCGCCGAGGTTGAGCCCCCATTCGCGATCGAGTCCGCGGTTGAGTTCGCGCAGGCGGTCGAACAGCGCATGGAAGAACGGGCCGCGTGCCTCCACGCCGTCGACGATGCGGCGATGGACCGCCTCCCACAGCGCGGGCACGCCGATCAGCGCGGTCGGCCGTACGTCGGCCAGCGTGCGCGCGAGGCTCGCCGCGTCGACGCCGAGCGGATAGACGATGGTGGCGCCGAGCGCCAGCGGAAGCAGCATCCCGCAGGTGAACTCGAAAGTGTGATGGAGCGGGAGCAGCGAGAGCACGACGTCGGTGGGCTCGAGCGAGAACACCCGCGCGAGCATCGCGACCTCGGCCGCGAAGTTCCCCTGCGTCAGCATCACGCCCTTGGGCGCCCCGGTGGTGCCCGAGGTGAAAACGATCGAGGCGAGCGTTCTGCGCTCCGGCGCGGGCGGAGTCTGCGGCCGCCCCTTGAGTACGAACGGTCGAGTAAGCTCGGCGAATTCCAGCTCGACGATCCCGCGCACGACCTGGCCGAGCGCGCCGTCAAGGCGCCTGGCGACGGTCGCCGAGCAGAGCGCCGCGCTGGGCGCGGCGATCCGGCAGATCGACGCCAGCTCGTCGGGCGAGATCAGATGGTCGAGCGGCACCGCGACCGCGCCTGCGGCGATAATCGAGAAATACGCGAGCACCCACTCGGGCGAATTCTCCCCGATGAGCAGGACACGGTCGCCTGGCTTGACCCCGCGCATCCCGAGCAGGAGGCCGGCGCGATGCGCGCCGTCGCGCAGTTCGCGAAAGGTGGTGGTGACGCGCTCGCCCGAGGGATGGCGCGCGACCAGCGCCGGGCGCGAGCCGTAGCGCTCGGCCGCGCGCTCGAGCAGTTCGGCCAGCGTACGATGGCGCGCCGGGGCGCTCGGGCGGCCGCGCGTATGAAGGTCGAGCGAGCCGAAGATGTGCCGGCGCAGTCCGGGCAGGTGTACGTTGATCCAGTAGTCGGCCCAGTCGATCCGCTCGGGCGCGTAGGGGTGCCGTTCGGCGTCGGCCGGCGCCAGCGACTTGTAGAGCGCGCGGATGTTGCTGCCGTGGAAGGTGTAAACCAGCTCCTGGATGTACGGGCGGTACACCTCGACCAGCCCGCGCGCCATCTCCGTGTTGGCGCTAAGCTGCTCGATTCGCTGTTCCAACCTGCGCGCGCGCTCGGAGCTTTCGCCCAAAAGCTGGCGCGCCGCGCCGGCGCCCTGCTTGAGCAGCGCGGGCAGCGTGCGGCTGACGAGGTCGTAGGTGCTCTGCGATACGACCACCGCCTCCAGATGCGGCGCCAGCCGGCCCATCGGGCCGCCTACCCGGCGATGCTCGCGGCGGTTGCTGAGCGCGCTCAGCTCAACCAGCCGGCGCATCGGCAGTGGGTTCACGTCGGACGTGCAGAGCTGGTAGATCGGCTTGTGACGGTCGATCAGGAGGGCGGCGAGGATCGGGATCATCGCGTGCGCCGCGAGATCGACCGGGAGGACGTCGAGCACCAACTCGCTGCGGGCCGGATAGAAACGATAGCCGCGCCCCGAGAGGTAGGTCAGCGGGGCGCTGGTGTTGACTCCCTGGTTCCATCCGGGAAACGGGTCCGCAAGGGCGCTTTCGATGACCGACGGGCGCACCACGGTCGCGCGCAGCCCGTCGCGCGCGGCGGCGAACACCAGCTGCTCGCCCAGGCTCTTGCTGTAGCTGTAGGTGTTGGGCCATCCCCAGCGCCGCGCGCGCGCAAGCCCGACCTCCTTGAGCCGCTCCTCGACCCAGCGTTTGCGCCAGCGCTCGGCGGCGGCCTCGTGGGCGTCGTGCGCGCCGTCGCCCTCGGTGTCGGCAACCGCGTGCGGCGCGTCGGCGTGGCGCGCCTGGTCGTGCGACTCGGCCTCGACCCGTGCGATCGCGGCGAGCGCATCGCGGATCTCGCGGCGCAGGTTGAAGTTGCGCCGCCCGTTGGGGCTCCAGTCGATCGGTTTGTCGTCCTCGTAGCGATGGCCGTCGGCGTCGCCCGCCGCGTAGCAGGTCGAGACGTGGAGCAGGGCCACGCCGCGCTTGCGGCAGAACTCGATCACGTTGGCGACGCCGGTGGTGTTGACCGCCAGCGACTTCTCCAGCGACGCCTCGAAGTTGACCAGCCCCGCGCAGTGCACCACCGCGTCAAGCTCGCCGCGTCCCGGCGCCTCGCCTTCGGAAACCAGCTCGGGCTCCGTGATGTCGCCGCAGACCACCGCGAGCTTCTCCT
This sequence comes from Candidatus Binataceae bacterium, assembly GCA_035650475.1. Taxonomy (NCBI): domain Bacteria; phylum Candidatus Binatota; class Binatia (SeqCode); order Binatales (SeqCode); family Binataceae (SeqCode); species Binataceae bacterium (SeqCode). Next base: position 51,638 of record DASRHP010000001.1, on the reverse strand, counting down.
CGACGTAGCGCTCGAAGCGCTCGCCGAGATGCTCGCGCAGCGGACCCATCACGGGCGAGTCGAGGATTTCGCGCCGGAAGCGACTTTGCGCGAGCCGGCGATCGCCGCGGATGAGCAGGTAGATGCGGTCGAGCTCCGGATGCCAGCGCAGCAGCAGGTAGAGATAAACCTTGCCGAGGAAGCCGGTCGCGCCCGTGAGCAGGATGCGCCGGCGGCGCAGAATCTGCTCCAGCGGCGGCATCGCCGCGCGCCCACCCGCAGCGTTGGCCCCGTTGCTATTCGACATCGGCGATCACCAGTGGCGGAAGGTGCAGGTAGGTGATTGAGGCCGAGCGTCCCAGCTCAGAGGTCGCCATCGCGATCGCCTCGTCCAGGGTGTCGGCCGCTTCCCATCCAAGGCGCGCCGCGACCTCCGGCTCCTCGCATCCGGCCGCGATCACGCGCCCGACATGCTGGCGCGCCGGCTCGCCCCAGTACCACATGTAGAACGGGTGCACCCCATGGTAGGCGTGGCCGTAGCGGTACATGTGGATGTAGGTCGGATTGCGCGCGAACTCGGCCTCGAAGCTGCGCTCGAGCACGGCGGCGTCGGTGGTTTCGCGCAGGCAGCGATGGAAGAACTCGATGTAGCTCGGATGATGCTCGGGATGGAACTCGTCGCGCAGCGGATGACAGATGATCATCGTGCCGCCCTCGCGCACCAGCGGCTTGCCGCGGAACATGTTGAACAAGTAGCCGAGCCCGGTGCACTGCACGAGCACCGGATTCATGATCGAGTTCACGTTGTAGGGACAGATGTAGGGCACGCCGACGATCAGGATGTCGGACTGGCCCTTGACCGGGACCGCGTACTGCTGGAAGACGCGCGCCAGCGCCTTGCGATGGACCGCTTCGGTCTCGCCCGCCCACACCCCGGTCATCCCGTAGGGCGCGGCGTACTGGTTAAGCGCCTGGCGCCGGAGCTGGTCGGATAGGTTGCCCAGCGTCCAGCGAAAACCTCGCAGGCGCATCCGGTCCCAGTCGGAGAAGCGGTCCTCGTTCTTCTGCAGAAAGTCGAGCATTCCGCCATACATCTGGTTGTTGATCGCGGTCTCGATCGTGAAGACGTTGACGTGCTGGTTGACCACGCGCCCCATCCGGTTGGCCGTGTGATGGAGTGCCGAGCGCGTCGGGTCCATGTAGGAATGGCACTGGCGCAGAGTGGCGGGGTTGTGATGGTGGCGCAGGCTCTGGTAGGGCGCGAGCCCCACTGCCACCGACTTGTGCCCGCCGTCCATCGGCACCAGGTTGATGTTGAGATAGATCAGCAGGTCGGACTCGGCGGCGCGCCGCGACAGCCACACTTCCTCGCCGTGCTCGGTCTTGCCCAGCATCGCAAGCTCGGTGCGGTTCTCGGCGTCGAAGTTGTACAGACGCTCGGGCCAGAACTGGCGAAACGCGCGCTCGCCCACCATCCGGCGGATCTCGGCCTCGGTCATCCGCCGGTGGAGCGAGGTTGCGATGATCAGATGGACGTCGTCCACGCCGTAGTCGGCAAGGGTCTGGAGCACGATGTTGAGCGCGCGCTCGCGGATATCCGGCCGGCGCATCGGCGGCAGCGGCAGGCTGATGTCGTCGATCGCGATGGTGACGCGCATGTTGGGGTCGAGCTGAGCGAAGAGCGGATCGGCGTTCTCCGGGCGCAGCAGCGCGTAGCGAATCGCGGCGTCGGGGTCGGCGAGCGGCTCCAGTGGCGGCGGCGGATAGACCACGCGGGTGCCCGCGGGCAGCCGCTCGTACCAAAAGTCGTCGCCGTAGGCGATGAGCCGCGGCGCCGAGCGGCGGTTGAGTGTCACCACCAAATCGCGGCGCGCGCCCGGCTCGTGCCTCAGCTCGGCGCTCTTCAGCTCCTTGAGCTTACTTTCCGGTCGCGCCATCGGTCAGTTCTCCCAGCCACCCCATCAGCCAGGCGCCCGCCGCCGCGCTCGTGCGCGCCTGGTCGGCGTCGTGGCTGAAGCGGACAATCGGCCATTTGCGGTTATGCGCGGCGGCCAACAGGCGGCGGTCCGGGTTGACCGCCACCGGATGGCCCAGCGCGCAGAGAAAGGGCAGGTCGTAGTACGAATCCGCGTAGCCCCAGCAGGCGTCGAGGTCGAGACGCTGCGCCTCGGCAAACTCGGCGCACCACGCCGCCTTCTCCGCTCCCGCCATCACCGGTTCGCGCATCCTGCCGTTGGCGCGGCCGCGGCTGAAGACCAGGCGGTTGGCGGCAATGTGCTCGATATTGAGCCGGCGCGCGAGCGGGGCGACCAGGAAGTCGGGCGAGCCGGTGACCAGCACCGGTTCGAGCCCCGCCGCGCGATTGGCCTCGAGCATCTCGATCGCCTGCGGATAGAGATGGCGTACCAGCACGCGCTCGCAGTACTCGTCGCCGAGTTCGCTGAGCCTGTCGCGCGAGATGCCCTTGTACGATTCGAACAGCACCATGTTGAGCAGGCGGCGGTCGCTACGCTCGGCGAGATAGAGCCGTGGCAGGCCAAGCGCCAGCCGCGCCAGGTAGCCCACGCGTCCGCTCCATTCGCCGAGGTTCGCCATGAAGAAGAGCGTGGCGTGGAGCAGGTTGAGGTCGGCCAGGGTGCCGTCGAGGTCATAAAAGGCGCACGCTCTGGGCCTGCCGCGGGCGGCGCGTCCGCCTCTCTTTCCGTAAACTGACATGTCAGTCTACTTTAGGCCCGAAAACAAGACGCTCGGCGGTGCTCGATTGCGAGCGCCGGCGCATGCTTTCGAGCAGTTCCGGGCGCGCTACGCCGCCCAGTCCGAAGGCCAGGATCTCCTCGACCACGGCGTCGATGCTGCGCGGGCGGCGCCGCGCGATCTGGCCCACCACTTCCTTGATTCCCCCCAGGATGCAGTAAGCGGCCATCCGCGTGTCGCACGTCCGCACCAGGCTCATCTGGATGCCGAGGTCGAGCGAGCGCTGAATGGCGTCGGCGATACGCTCGTAAAACTCCAGGATGCGCAGGTCGAGCTCGCGGTCGAAGCCGACCGAGTGGTTGAGCAGGATGTCGGTCAGTTCGCGCTCGGCGAGCACGAAGTTGAGCACTCGCCGCAGGTTGTTACGCAGCTGGTCGATCGGATCCGGCTCGTCGGGGCCCACCCGCAGTCGCTGGATGCGATGAGAGAGTTCGGTCAGCACCTGGGCCAGCAGTTCCTCGAAAAGATCTTTCTTGTTCTGGAAGTACAGGTAGAAGGTGCCGCGCGCGATACGGGCGCGCGAGATGATGTCGGCGACGTTGGTGCGGTGGTATCCCTTGCGCGCGAAGATCCGCTTCGCATGGCGAAGCACCTGGGCGCGCCTGGCCTGTCGTTCCATCCGAGGTCCCCGGCGGGGCTAGACCCTATCGGCCCGCCGAGGCAGAGTCAAACCCGTCCCCTGTGGATAACCGCGCAGTTAAGGAAGGCGGTACAGAGGCGCAAATTGCCTGCGATAGCTGGCCAAGAGCATCTGGAAGCCGGCCTCTAGAACGGGGGGCACGGCGGACAGGGGGTCGCCGTGGGGCTGGCGCTGGGATCGATGACCGTCACTTTGAGCGGCGCGCTCACGAGCGAACCGGAAGCGACGGTGATGCACGCGCATCCCGCGGCCGGGCCGGCGGTGAACTCCTCCCGGATCGGCGTGGTCGTCGGCTGTGGTTCGCTAATCGTCACCGCCGAGCTGTTCGAAAACCAGTTGGCATTCTGGGTGATGTCCTCGTAGCTGATCACGCCGTTGGAGCTGAATTGCCCCTGGGCGAAGAGCCCGAATGTGGTCGAAATGTCAACGCCGACTGGAGTTGGTACCGGGCAGGCCGCCGTGGCCGACGGAAACTTGGAGCAAATGCGGACCCCTACCAAGGTGACCGGAGTCGCAGTTGGCAACGGTATCGGGTTCGAACTGCCGCCGCCGCAACTCAAAAGCAGCGCGCTTGCCACAAAGCCCACCACCGGAACGATAACCAGACATCTCTTACGCCACATTGAGCATCCAGCTATGACGTGGCGGCTCCGGCGATGTCAAGGAAGCGTGCTTGTCGATTTGAAACAGCGGTGCTCAGAGGCGCGCAAACGTAGGTGAGAAAAAAAGAACGGCGGGCATCGAGAGAGGGGGGAGGCTCTCCGATGCCCGCCTGTTCACCGCCCGCCTCGCGACGGGCGGCCACTCGGCTGCTGGGAGGAGCATCGCAACCGAAGTGCGGTGGAGAGTCCTCAGGAGCCGCACTCGATCGATTCGACGAAGACGTTTGCGGGATTATTCAACCGCGGCGATCGCGCCCGGTCTCGGGAAGTGCGCCACGCAGACTTCAGCCCTCTGCCGACTGCGCAGATGGCAGCCTTGCCTCGCCGCGGGTTCTGCGGCGGAGGTCAAGGCAAAACTTGGAGGATTTTGGCTAAAAGACGCTGAGCGCGCCCTTGACGAATACGTCGATCTGGTTGGCTATGGTATCGAGATTGTTGCCCATCACTAGGTATGCCGAAAACGCGACGATCGCGACCAGCGCCAGGATCAGCGAGTATTCGGTCATCGTCTGGGCATCGCCGAAGCACCCTGCCTTGCGCCAAAGACGTTGGATCCGGCCCATTTCAATCCTCCCTCGGGAATTCCGACAAGAACCCCATCAACCCCACTGCGGTACGGCCACGGCCCAAGCTGCAAGGCGACGCAATGCCGTAGTCTATGCAAAGACACTTACCAAATTTTGCTCCATACTGGCAAGATTAGACGATGATATAGAAAGAGATCGGCGATTTTTGGCCGACGACCAATCGTGGCATGAGTCAAGAGCTTATACGCATCTATGTCCTTGTCTGACTTCCAAGTGGCCAAAATTCAGCCAGAAAAACATTGTGAGCGAGGCGCGGGCAGATTGAGCCAGCTAGGCCCAACCTGTAGCGCTCCGGCTAGCCCCGAAAATGCGGCATCACCTCAGCCGCAAACAGCTCGAGCGAGGCTTTCGTCCGGCGCGGATCGAGGCCGGGTAGCTGGGTGGCCATGATGAAGTGCGTGCAGGCGTAGGAACGGCGGAAATCCTCCATTTTTCGGATGCATTCGGCGGGCGTTCCGATCATCAGCGAATCCGCGACCGGCGAGTTCCGAATCTCGTCCGGGCTGGCGAAGTCCCACACGTGCTGGTCACCGGCGGCGTCGTTGGCTTCAGCCAGCCAATGGCCGTAGTTCTCCATCATGTAGTGCAGATGCGGCGCCGCCTCGGCCCACGCCTGGTCGGCAGACTTCGCGACGTAAACGGCCCGCAGCTGGGCGACCGAAAACTGCGCCGGGTCCCGTCCAACCCGCTTGAGTTCGTCATAGTAGGGAATCGCGGGGTCGGGCCCCAGTGTGGCCATGAGATGGAACCCCATCCGAGCCGCCCGCCGCGCGGCCTTCTCCGTGCGGGCGCCGATCCAAATTGGCGGATGCGGCTGTTGCACCGGTTTGGGATGGAGTGAGAGCTCCTGGACCTGTGTGAACTTGCCGGAGAAGGTGACGCTGGGCTCGGTCCACAGCCGGCGGATAAGCTCGATCCCCTCGCGCAGGCGCGCCGTTCGCTCCGTGCGCGGGATTTTGAGCGCAGCGAACTCCTCCGCGCGGTAGCCCTGGCCGACGCCGAAATCGAAGCGGCCGTTGGAGACGATGTCGACGCAGGTCACGTCTTCGGCCACGCGCACCGGCGCGTGGAACGGCAACAGCAGGATGAAGCTGCCGATACGGATGCGACGGGTGCGCGCGGCAATCGCGGCGGCGGTCGGCAGGAGTGCCGGATTGTAGCCGTCCTCGAAGAAGTGATGTTCGGTGAGCCAGACGTTGTCGAAGCCGAGCTCCTCGAGGCGGACGATCTGATCGAACAGGCTCTGGTAGAGTTCAGGATACGGGCGCGCCCATGCCCGCGGATTACGGAAGTCGTACATCACGCCGAATTTCATCGCCGGTCTCCTTGTTCGCCCTGCGCTCAGGGCTATGGGTTCGCGGTCCGCCCTAGGCGTAGAGCAAACCACCGCTTTGGGGCAAGCGCCTAACCGAGCGTAACCGGCCCGCGATTTATGCCGGTGAACAGAGCAGGGAGCGCTTCACTGCGTTGCGTCCAGCGCCCTTACCCTATCGGGCTTGGCTGGCGGCAGATAGTGGTAGCAATCGCAGCTGTCGAGCTTGCGACGGCCAGCGAGACGAACCACGGTCCGATGCGCTGATTGAATCGGCTTGGCGGCCGGCTCGATCGTCTGCGCGGCCACGACACCCGCCAAAGCAAGCGCCAGGAGCATTGCGGACTGATACCGCCGCTTCATTGTGCGCCGGCTCCGCAGCGAGCCTTTGCCGTAAGAACATAGCGACCATGCCGAGGCTGCGAACACTGCGGCGCCGTCTAAGGGCTGACCGCTGCGACGTCGACGTCAACCGCGCCCTCGTGTTAGAAAGCAAACGTTCCGCCTTGGTTCGGGCGCGCCCGTAGCTCAACTGGACAGAGCATCGGACTTCGGATCCGAGGGTTGGGGGTTCGACTCCCTTCGGGCGCGCCAGTTTTTTTCCTGACGCGAACGTGCGTGCGTCCCGCAGCCGCGCGTCGCTGGCAGCTTGACCGCACCTGAAAATTGCGGTTCGGTTGATACTGTAGTGTCGGTTCGGAGCGAGGCTCCGAAGCCGGTGGTGGAGGTCATGGACGATGGGCAGGGCACTTCCGCGTGCGACGCGCGTTCTCGTCGCAGCCACTTTGTTTGTCTCCTTCGGAGTGTTGTTTTCCGGATGCGCCTGGCTGCTCGGTGGAATCATCGGCGCCGACGCCGGCTTCCTGTCGGGCCAGATGACCAAGTCGCCGGAGACCAGCGCGGCGGCGGGCGGCGTCGCAGGCGCCGGCGCGGGAGCGCTGGTGGGCGCCGCAGTGGGTGGTCCGCTCGGCGGTGCGATCGCCGGCGGCCTGAGCGGCGCGGGCACCGGCTACGTCACCAATCGCGAATTCTCCCAGCAGCGCGACTGAGCGTCCTCCTTCGGTCGGGATTCGCGGCGCAGCGCGTCGGCGGTTCTACTTGCGCTGGACCGACTTGAGGTAGTCGACCAGGCGCTGGATGCGTTCGCGGACCTCGCGCGAGGTCGCCGCACGGTCGTAGGTATAGGAGCCCTGCTGCTCGAAGATCTGGCCCCAGACCGGCATCTCGCGCGTGCCGTGCGCGGCGATAACCGCGCTGCCGTCGATGGTTGCGAAGACGTGCTGCTCGGGAAAGACCCCGCCGTTGCGCGACGCGAGCAGCGTCAGGTCGGGAGGCCGGACCCTGAAAGCGTGCGCGGCGGGCCCGTCGCCGCGCGCCCTAAGCCCGTGGCACGACGCGCAGTGGAACAGGTACTCCTGCTCGCCGCTCAGCACGAACGGCGTTGGCGACGCACCGGGGCGCGTCTGCGCCAGCGCGCAGCGCGGCCATACGGCCAAAAGCGCGATTGCCAGAGCCACGGCGGCGCCGATTGCAGCACGCCTGATCGCGATTCCGGCCGGGGAGTCCATTGCGGCCGCCGCGCCGGCGGCTTTCGTCGTGTCCATCGCGGCGGGCTTACTCACGGTCGGGCACGAGTTCGAGCGCCGCGAGCCACGCCGCGGCCTCGCTGTCCGAGGGCGCGCGCCAGTCGCCGCGCGGCGAGAGCGAGCCGCCGGATCCGACCTTGGGCGCGTTGGGGATGGCGCTGCGCTTGAACTGGCTGGTCTGGAAGAAGCGGTAGACGAAAGTGCGCAGATGCGCCTTTATCTGCCCGATGTCGTACTGGCGGCGCTGGTCGGCCGGAATATCGGGCCATCCGCCCACCCGCGCGTCGTGCCATGCGCACCACGCCAGAAACGCGATCTTAGACGGCGGATAGCCGAAGCGCAGTGTGTGGTAGAGGCTGAAATCATGCAGCTCGTACGGCCCGATGATCGCCTCGGTGTCCTGGGCCGGGTGCGAGTTGCCGCCGTCGGCGGCGGGCACCAGCTCGGGACTGATCGGAGTTGCGAGGATGTCGATGAGCGTGGCGGTGGCCTCGGCGCCGAGCCGCCCGCTATTGGCAACCCATCGGATGATGTGTTGGAGCAGGGTCTTCGGCACGCTCGCGTTGACCGCGTAATGCGACATCTGGTCGCCCACTCCGTAGGTGCACCATCCCAGCGCCAGCTCGCTCAGGTCGCCGGTGCCGACGACGAGCGCGTCGTTGATGTTGGCCAGGCGGAAAAGGCGGCTGGTGCGCTCGCCTGCCTGCACGTTCTCGAAGGTGGTGTCATAAAGCTCGGCTCCGGTGGCGGCGGGATGGCCGATGTCGGCGAGCATCTGGCGGCTCGCCGGCCGGATATCGAGCTCGTGCGCGGTGCATCCGATCGCCGCCATCAGCCGGTGTGCCTGGTCGAGCGTGCGCGCGCTGGTGGCGAAGCCGGGCATCGTGTAGCCCAGGATGTGGCTGCGCGGGTAGCCGAGATGGTCCATCGCCTGCGCACACACGAGCAGCGCGTTGGTCGAGTCCAGCCCGCCCGAGACGCCGATCACGACGCGCTTGATACCGGTCGCGCGCAGGCGGGTCGCCAGCCCCTGGGCCTGGATCTGATAGACCTCCGAGCAGCGCTCGTCGCGGCGCGCCGGATCGGCGGGGACGTAGGGAAAGCGCTCGGGCCGCCGCTCCGGGAGCATCCGGCCGCGCCGCGCGAGCTCGGAGGAAAAGCTGATCGTGCGGAATCCGCGCAGCGCGTCGCGCTGGTTGCGGATCGATTGGCCGAAGCTGTTCTGGCGCATCCGCTCCTGCGCCAGCCGCTCGAGGTCGATCTCCGCGCATACGAGCTGCGGCGCGTAGGCGAAGCGCCGCGATTCGGCGAGCAGGTTGCCGTTTTCCGAGATGAGCGCGTGGCCGTCCCACGCCAGATCGGTGGTCGATTCGCCCGGTCCGGCGCCCGAGTAAAGGTAGGCCGCCATGCATCGCGCCGACTGGCTTGCGACCAGCGCGCGGCGATAATCGGCCTTGCCGATCGTGATATTGGAGGCGGAGAGGTTGAGCAGGACGGTGGCGCCGGCGAGTGCCGCGTACGACGACGGCGCGATCGGCACCCATAGGTCCTCGCAGATCTCGACGTGCATCACCATCAGCGGCTGCTCCTGGACCTGAAACAGCAGCCGCGCGCCGAACGGGATCGCCGACTGGCCGAGCAGCTCGATCTCCTCGCGCAGCGCGACGTCGCCGGGCGTGAACTGGCGCAGCTCGTAGAACTCGCGGTAGTTGGGCAGGTAGGTTTTGGGTACGACGCCCAGCAGGCGTCCGCGATGGACCACCGCGGCGCAGTTATACAGCAGGTTATCGACGACCAGCGGCAGGCCGACCACCCCGACGGTGTTGAACGTGCGGCTGGCCTCGACGATCCGGCCCAGCGCCGCGGCGCATCCGTCGATCACAACGCGCTGCTGATGGAGGTCGTCGCAGGAGTACCCGGCGAGACCCAGTTCGGGAAACAGCACGACCGCGGCCTTGCGCTCGGCCGCCTGGCGCATCAGGGCTAGCGTTTGCTCGCCGTTGAACGAGGGATTGGCCACGCGCAGCGCGGGGACTCCAACCGCGACCCGCACCATGTCGTGGTTGTGGAAGTTGAAGAACTCCTCGCCCGCTCTCACGTCGCCTCCTCGCCGTACGCGTTGCGCCGCGTCTTTTCAGCCTATAACGCGCGGTGCGCAAAATGAATCGGCGCGGCTATGGCGTTGCGGGGCGTGTCGTGACTAGACTGCGGACAGGCGCGCGGGCCGGCGCGCTCGGGGTTGGTCGGATGCGGAGGTATCTGGGGCAGTGCTCGGCGCGCCTGGCGTGGACGGCGGGCGCCGCGCTGTGGCTGGGAGGATGCTCGGCCTATAGCGCGCGGCGCGCTGCTCCGGCGCCCGCGCCGCTGCCCGCGGCCGCGCCTTCCAGCGGACACGTCACCACCGTCGCCTCCTGGTACGGGCCCGGATTCCAGGGGCGGCGCACGTCTTCGGGCGAGGTCTTCGATCGCAACCAGTTGACCGCCGCCTCGCGCACGCTGCCGTTGGGCACGCGCGTGCGCGTCACCAACCTTGGCACCGGACAGTCGGTGGTAGTGCGTATCAACGACCGTGGACCCTACGTGCGGGGGCGCGGGATCGACCTTTCCCAGCGGGCGGCGCAGCGGATCGGACTGGCCCGCCGCGGCGTCGCTCGGGTCCAAATCGACCGGCTCGATACGACCGCGTCGGCGGACGCGGCGGCGCCCGCGCGATGGAGCGGGCAGGTCAATGTGCGCCGCTACCGCATGCGCCGCCGCTATCACCGCCCGATCCATCATTACGCCTACGCCTCGGCGGCGGGGGCGCCGCCGTCGCGCCGGATGGTGGCTAACCCGGTCGGCGACTGGTTGCTCGAGATGGTTCGTTAGAGCGGGGGCGTGCGCAAAATCGCGTCGCGTAGCGGGTGCGGCGGGTGAAACCAAGTCGCGCGTCGTCCGTATTGTGGATAGCGGGTCTGCCTTTTCTTCTTTCATTGCTGCAAACCCGATAAGTTCTAGCTGCTGAAGGACCGTGGCAGCCTCGCATACGATGGCCAAGGTTGAGCAACTGCGCGAGCAGCAGGCGCGCCCAACGCCCGCGCCCAAGCCCAGAGAGGCGTCGCTGGAGGGGCAGGGGCTGACCAAGCACTACGGCGGCCGCGCGGTGGTGGACGGCGTCGCGGTGCAGGTGCGTAGCGGCGAGGTTGTTGGCCTGCTCGGTCCCAACGGCGCCGGCAAAACCACGACCTTCTACATGGTGGTCGGGCTGATCAAGCCCGACGCCGGCACCGTGCGCCTGGGCGGTGAGGACATCACGATGCTCCCGCTCTACCAGCGCGCGCGCCGCGGCATCAGCTACCTTCCCCAGGAGCCCTCGGTCTTCCGCAAGCTTACGGTCGAGCAGAACCTGCTTGCGGTGCTCGAAACCCTGCCGCTCAACGAGGAGGAGCGCCAGGCGCGGCTGCAATCGCTGCTCGACGAACTCGATATCGCGCGCCTGGCGCGCTCGAAGGCGAGTGTGCTGTCGGGCGGCGAGCGGCGCAAGGTCGAGATCACGCGCGCGCTGGTGCTCGACCCGCTCTTTCTATGCCTCGACGAGCCGTTTGCCGGAATCGACCCGATAACCGTGGTCGAGATCCAGCGCATCATCAGCTACCTCAAGGAGCGCGGCATCGGGATCATCATCTCCGACCACAACGTCCACGCGACGCTGTCGATCATCGACCGCGCCTACGTGATCCACGCGGGCAAGATCCTGTTCCACGGCGGCCCGCGCGAGATCGTTGACAGCGAGGTCGTGCGCCAGGTCTTCCTCGGCGAGCGCTTCCGCCTCGCCAGATAAAGCCCGCTTGGGCCAGACTCGCTACTGGCCGAGCCATCCGACGCTGTCGAACAGCGCGAGCGAGTCGGCGAGCGCGCGCAGACGCGCCCGGTACTGCGCGCGTATCTGGAGCGCCTCGCGGATCGTGACCGCGCGAAAGCGCAGGCGCGCGCGCGGCGCGGCCTGTGCGACGCGGTCGAGATCGCACTGGAGCACGGTGCCGATGGTGGCGTAGCCGCCGCCGGTCACTGCGTCGCGCATCAGCAGGATTCCTTCCTTGCCGCCGGGCACCTGGATTGAGCCCACCGGGTAGCCGACGTCAACCACGTTGGAAGGATCGGAGCCCGCGCCGAAGGGCTGTTCGCGTTGGCGAAAGCTGAACTCGACGCCCTGGATTCGGTAGCCGATTCGATCGGCCTCGGTGGAGACGGTCCACGTCGTTTCCAGAAACTGCGCGGCGCTGTCCTCGGTGAGCCGATATCCGCACAGGCCCATCAGAATGCGCAGTTCGGCGACTTCGGGGAAGGTCGGCAGCAAGCGCGGGTCGAGCCGGCGTCCCGTCAGCTCGCGCGCCGCGCGCCGCGGCTCGCCCACCCGGAGAGCGTCGCCTTTGGCAAGCGCGCGGCCGCCGAGCCCACCGAAGCGGCCGAGCAGGTAGGTCGAGCGGCTGCCGAGCAGTTCGGGGACGTCGATTTCACCCGCGACGCAGACGTACGAGCGCACTCCCGCCAGCGCTTGTCCGCACTCCAGCCGGTCGCCCTTCTTGAGCTCCAGCGCGACCCACATCGGAGCGGGCGCGCCGTTGAGCCGCAGTTCGAGCGGCGCGCCGGTCACCGCGACCGTCAGGTCGGCGCCCGCTTCGAGCTCGGGCCCGAGGAACGTGGTCTCGAGCGCCGCCGCGCCTTCGTCATTGCCGACCAGCAGGTTTCCCGCGCGGAACGAGAACTGATCCATCGCGCCCGCCGGCGGCATCCCGATGTGGTACCAGCCGAAACGGCCGGCGTCCTGGACGGTGGTCAGCAGCCCGGGCCTCAGGACTTTGAGCATGCGCGGGCCTCATCCTGCAGGCGGTTGAGATAGCCCTCGGGGTCCTCGAAATACATTGCGGGGCGGAATTCCTGCTCGACGATTCCGTAGCGATAGGTTCCGGCCTCGACCTCGGCGCGGATGGCGTTGAACTCGTCAAGGTCGATCGGCCGCAGCTTCCAGCGGTCGGCGGGTTTGGCCAGGATGCGGGTCTCGCGCAGATCGGCGAGCCTGCCCTCGGGCTCGTACACCGGCACCGGCGTCATCCCGATCAACTGGTAGCCGCCGGGACCGCGCACCGGATAGATCGCCATGAATGCGCCGCCGTGGGAGACCGTGCGCTCGGGCGTGTCGGTGCGCGGGCGGACGTACTTGGGCGCCTGCAAGGCGCGCTCGCGCGCCACCATCTGGTAGCCCCAGGCGGTGCCGGGCACGAAGCCCACCATCGAAATCCAATATGGGCGCCCCGAATGCGCCTCGATGAATTCGCGCTTGTCGCTGAAGCCGTTGATCCGCATCAGGTATTCGAGATTGGTGACCGAGGGGTCCTGATGGCGGTCGGCGAATTGCCTGGCGCACTCCTTGGTCCACGGGTCGTCGTAGAGCACAGGGATGTCGACGAGGCGCGAGCTGATGGTCGTGATATGGGCGGCGGCGTGTTCGAGCTTGCGCAGCTCGGCGATCAGCTTGTCGGGATCAATCTCCTCCGGCCGGTAGTGCACGAGGTAGGACGCGTTGCCCGGACATACCTCGACCACGCCGGGGAGCTTCTCGCGGCCGATATCCTGGCAAATCGAGAGCACCTTGAAGTTCACCTCAAGGCTCATCTCGATGGCGAAGTCGACGAAGATGTATTCGTCCCCGCCGTAGTCGTAGCGCGTCTCCATCGGCGGCCGCCTCGCGCGCTAGCCCGCCATCTCGCCCAGCACCTCGTCCGCCACGCGGATGACCTCGCGAACGTCGTCCGCGGTGTGGGCGGCGGAGAGGAAGCCCGGATGGTTGGGCGTGAGCAGGACGCCCTTGGAGATCAGTCCCATGCTGAATTCGTACTGGCGCGCGTGATCGGCGCGCATCGCCGAGCGCTTGCCGGTGATCGGCGCATCGGCGAAGTGGACGTGGAAGAGCGAGCCGACGCCGGTGACCTGGACCGGGAAGCCCCGGCGCGCGGCGCTCTTTGCAATCCCCTCGCGCACCGCGTGGCCCATCGCGCCGACGTACTCGTAAACCGGGTTGCGCTCGAGCTCGGTGAGCGCGGCGATCCCCGCGGCCATGCTGATCGGATTGCCGGAGAAGGTCCCCGACGCGAAGCTTTTTTCCTTGAGGTCCGACGGCTGCTTGGTCGGCGTGATCACCTTCTCCATCAGGTCGCGCCGGCCGCCGAAGGCGCCGATCGGAAAGCCGCCGCCGACGATCTTGCCGATGCATCCGAGGTCCGGGCGCACGCCGAAGTGTGCCGCTGCGCCGCCCAGCCCGAGCCGGAAGCCTGTGACCACCTCGTCGAAGATCAGCATGATTCCGTTTTCGGCGGTGACCCCGCGCAGCGCGCGCAGGAATTCCGGCTCGGCGGGCACCGCGCCGGTGAAGAAGGCGGCCACCGGCTCGATGATCACCGCGGCGAGCTCGCGTGCGTGCCGGCGCACGAGGTCGATCGCGGCCATGTCGTTGTACGGCAGCATCAGGACGTTATCGACTACCGCGTGCGGGATGCCGGCGCAGTCGGGCGCGGAGGCGGGTTCGCTGTTCGGGCCGAGGCCCGCCGCGGCGCCGCCGATGAGCGACCAATCGTGCTGGCCGTGGTAGTTGCCCTCGAACTTGGCGATCCGTTCGCGGCCGGTGAACGCGCGCGCCGCCCGCAAAGCCATCAGGGTCGCTTCGGAGCCGCTGTTCACGAAGCGGATCATCTCCATGTAGTCCATCAGGCGCGTGACCCGCTTGGCCAGCTCGACCTCCAGCTCGGTCGCCATCAGCGGCAGGATCGCCTCGTCGATCTGATGCTTGACCGCGCGGCGGATCGACTCGTGGCCGTGGCCGAGGATCGCCGCGCCCACCGCGTCGAGCAGATCGACATAGTCGTTGCCGTCAACGTCGATGACGTGCGCGCCCGCGGCGCGCTTGAGGTAGAGCGGGTAGGGCTTGAGGAACTTGGCGTTGCCGCTGACCCCGCCGGGCAGGTAGTTGCGCGCCTCCTCGTAAATCCGGCGCGAGCGCGGCGTGCGCGCGACGTAGGCGTCGAGGAATTTCTGCAGCGCCATGGTCGCGCCTCAGGCTTCGGCGTGGGCGACGTGGCCGTTGCCGCCGAGTTGGGCGATTGCGCTGCGCGCGGCGACGCCGGCCTGCCGCAGCGCCTGATGGAGCGCGGTCAGCACTTCGGGCGCGTTGATCACGTCGCCGTGCACGCAGATGCTGTCGGCGTCGACGTCGATCTCGCCGCCGCTGGAGGTCGTAACCTTGCCTTGGGTGACGAACTTCATCACCAACGCGACCATCTCGTCGATATTTTCTTCGCCGTAGGTGCGCTTGACGCCGATCGAGCCGTCGTCGGAATAGACCAGGCCGGGGTAGAATTCCTTGACCACCCGAAAGCCCATCCGCTCCGCCGTCTCCAGCATCGGGTAGCGCGGCAGCGCGGGCAGGTAGCATACGAAGTTGGGATCGACTTCGCGGAAGCCTTCGAGGATCGCGCGCGAGTTCTCCTCGCCAAGTTGGGCCCAGAGGTAAAACGCGCCGTGCGGCTTGGCCGCCGCCAGCCGCACGCCCGCCGCGTCGGCGAACGCTTTGACCGCGCCGACCTGGTAAACCACGTAGTCGCGCGCCTCCTGGAGCGAGATATTCATCAGACGGCGCCCGAAGCCCATCATGTCGGGGAAGCCTGGATGGGCGCCCAGCGTCACGCCGTAGCGCTTGGCGGCCTCGACCGTGCGCCGGATCCAGACCGGGTCGCCGGCGTGGAAGCCGCAGGCGATGTTGGCGTGGTTGATGCGTTTCATCACCTCCTCGGGGCGGCCGAGGACGTAGTTGCCGAAGGATTCTCCCATGTCGCTGTTGAGATCGATCCAGGTACGCATCGTTGACGAACCTCCTTGCGGCGCGGCTCGCGCACGGCGCCGGTTTCAGCCTTTGAAGTGCGGCATCACTTCTTTCGCGAACAGCCGCATCGACGCCATCGTCTTGTCGGCGTCAACGCCCGGCAGTTGCATCCAGCAGATAAGGTAGTCCATCCCGAGTTCGCGCCGGTAGCGCTCTATCTCGCGCACGCAATGGTCGGGGCTGCCGATGATGAAGCGGTCGCGATGGCTCTCGAAGGTGACGGTGGCCGGGTCCTTGACCAGCGCGCCCGAGTCGTCGCGCAACGGTCGCACCGCCGACCATTTGCCGTACATCCCGCCGTGGATGTACATCACGCCGTCGCGCGCCTCGGCCTCGGCCTGTGCGGTGGTCGGCGCGCAGTAGACCTCGCGGATCACCGGTACGCAGGACGGGCTCTTGTTGAAGCGCTGGAGGTACTCGCCGTACATCGCCTGATGCTGCTTGAGCTCGTTGATGTGATGGCGGGGCGAGGCGACCAGCGCGTCGGCCCATTGCGCCGCCCGCCGGCATCCGGCGCGCGTCGAGGCGCCGATCCAGAGCGGCGGGCGCGGCTTCTGCACCGGCTTGGGCGTCACCATCGTCTCGGGGATGTTGTAATAGCGGCCGCGATGGGAGAACGACGCGGTGGTCCAGGCCTTGATCATGATTTCGAGCTGCTCTTCCATCCGCTGCTCGCGTCCGGCGCGTTCCTCTTCGTGGCCGGCGAATTCCTCGGGCCGGTAGCCGGCGGCGACACCGAGGATGAAGCGGCCATTGGAGAGGTTGTCGAGCACGGCGACGTCCTCGGCCGACTGGACCGGGCGATGGAGCGGCAGGAGATACATGCTGGTGCCGATGGTCATGTGGCGAGTGCGCGCCGCCATCGCGGCCGCGGTCACCAGCGGCGAAGGGCAGATGCCGTCGGCGAGGAAGTGATGCTCGACCAGCCAGGCCGACGCGTAGCCCATCTCTTCGCCCGCCGCGATCTGATCGAGCATCTCGCCGTAGACCTGGGCTTGGGAGATCGCCCGATCGGGCCGCGTCTGCAGGGAATAGAGGAGGCCGAAAAGCATAGCTTGCTCCGTTGGTCGGGTGATGGCGGCGCACCGCTGCGCGCTCTATACCACAGCAGCCGATGAGCAGATAGCCCGCGAGCGAGCGTCGCGGAACCGCCGCCGGATCGCATAGCGGCGGCGGCCACCGGAGTGAAACGCTTGCTTGACGCTGGGCGCGCGCCCAAGCTAAACGGCGACGTTAGTAGGGGCTTGCGGTGGTTAGCGTAGGTGGAACCATGGACCAGATCGACAGCTTGTCGCCGTGGTGGAGACGCTCGGTCGTAGTCGTCGTCCTGACTTGCTTCTGCGTACTGGGATTGGTGTCGCGGCGAACCTATCTTTTCGCGCCTCCGATACCGAAGGCTGCGGTCGACCCGTCGGGCGAGGTCGTGTACACCGCCGCCGACGTGGCCGCGGGCCAGGAGATATTTCTCAAGCACGGCCTGATGGAGAACGGCACGATCTGGGGCCACGGCGCCTATCTCGGCCCCGATTTCTCCGCGCTCTATCTTCATCGGCTCGCGCTTGAGGCGCGCACCACGATCGTGCGGCGGCGCGGCGCGATCACGTACGCGGCGCTTCGCCCTGAGGAGCGCGGTATCGTCAGGACCGACGTCGCGCGCCTGCTCAAGGAAAATCGCTACGATCCGCAAACCGGCACGCTGCGGCTTACGGAAGTCGAAGTCGATTCGTTCCGCACGCAGCTTGCGCAATGGACTGACTATTTCAGGGATCCCGCGACCAACGGCGGCCTGCCGCGCGACTATATCTCCGATCCCGCGCAAATTCGCCAACTGGCGGCGTTCTTCGCGTGGGCCGCATGGGCTTCGGTCGTCGATCGCCCCGGGAGCGACCATTCGTACACCAACAACTTTCCCTACGATCCCGACGCCGGCAATGTGCCGACCAGCGGCGCGATCCTGTGGAGCGCGCTCAGCCTGATCATGCTGCTCGGCGCGACCGCCGCGATCCTGTTCGCCTTCGGCCGCTTCGATTTCCTCGGATGGCGCGGCACCAGCGAGCACGTCCACCCGCACATGCTCGGTGCGGCGACCGCGAGCCAGCAGGCCACGGTCAAGTTCTTCGTTATCGTCTCGCTGCTGTTGCTCGCGCAGGTGCTGGTCGGCGGCGGCGTCGAGCACTATCGCGCCGACCCGTCGAGCTTTTACGGCATCGACATCTCATGGTTGTTTCCAAGCCAGCTCCTGCGCACCTGGCACCTCCAGCTTGCCATCCTGTGGGTTGCGACCGCCTTCGTCGCGGGCGGGCTCTTCCTGGCGCCCACCGTGGGCGCCACCGAGCCCGCGCATCAGGCGGCGTGGGTGCATCTCGCGTTCTGGGCGCTGGTGGTGGTCGCCGGCGGGAGCCTGGTCGGCGAGTGGTTTGGGATGCACGAGATGATGGGCAAGGTCTGGATGTGGTTCGGCAACCAGGGCTGGGAGTACCTCGACCTCGGCCGCGCGTGGCAGCTGATGCTCGCGGTCGGGCTTCTGCTCTGGCTGTGGCTGATATGGCGCGGGATCCGGCCCGCGCTCAAGGACGCCGAGCGCGGCGAGCTGTCGTCGCTGTTTCTATGCTCGGCAACCGCGATCCCGGTCTTCTATGTGCCCGCCTTCTTCTACCGGGTCGACACCAATTACGCAGTCGTGGACCTGTGGCGGTTCTGGATTATCCATCTCTGGGTCGAGGGATTCCTCGAGTTATTCGTGACGGTCGCGGTCGCGCTGATCTTTTACCACCTCGCGATGGTGAAGCGGGCGACGGCCGTGCGCGTCATCTACCTCGATGCGCTGCTCTACCTGGGCAGCGGAATCATCGGCACCGCGCATCATTGGTACTTCACCGGCCAGCCGGAAGTCACGATGGCGCTGGGCGCGATGTTCTCGGCGATGGAGGTGGTGCCGCTGACCCTGCTCACGCTCGACGCGTGGGACTTCGTGAAACTTACGCGCCGACAATGCGGGCTATGCGGCGAGTCGATCACGGTGCCGCACAGGTGGACTTTCTATTTTCTGATGGCGGTCGGGTTCTGGAACTTTGTCGGCGCCGGCGTCTTCGGATTTCTGATCAATTTGCCGATCGTGAGCTATTTCGAAGTCGGCACGCTGCTCACGCCGAATCACGGGCATGCGGCCTTCATGGGAGTGTTCGGGATGCTCGCGGTCGCCCTGATGGTATTCGCGTACCGGCAGGTGCTGTCGGGCGAGGCATGGGCGAGGCTGGAGAAATATGTTCGCGTGTCGTTCTGGGGATTGAACCTGGGCCTGGCGCTGATGCTGGCGGCCAACCTGTTTCCGGGCGGCGTGGTGCAGCTGCGCGACGTTCTGCATCACGGCTACTGGCACGCGCGCAGTATGCTGTTTCGCGACGAGCCGCTGATGCGGGCGATCGAATGGGCGCGGATGCCCGGCGACTTGGTCTTCATCCTGCTCGGCGTCCTGCCGCTCGTGATCGCGAGCATCAAGACCTACCTCGCGCTGTGGCGCGCGCCGACCGACGTGCAGGCCGGCGAGCGCGCTGCCGCGTGAGGGCGTTCGCGGACTCCAACAGGCCTGGGGCCAACAATGGTGTTACTGACTTGGCCTCTCCCGGCCTGCGGCCTGCCGCTGCGGCGGGCGTGGGGGTCTGCCCCCGTGGGTTCGTTGTGGAGCGCGCGTAGAATCCTGAGCCGAGCTTGCCGGAATACTCGGCCGGCACGCGGCAAGACCGTCGAGGTGCGCGCGAACGGGCCACCCGCACCCGCTCGCGCCTATGGCGTGGGCGAGAGCTTCGCCTGAAGAGCCGCTGGCCCTTGGCCCGCTGACGGGCGGGAGGCGACGGCGACGCCGGCACAGTCGCTCGTTGCCTCTGCCCGTGAGCGGGCTGGTGGCCCATGCGGAGCCGCTTCGAACTAGCGGAAGATCAACTCCGGGCCGCCGCCTTCATCGCGAACATCGAGCGTGCGACCATCGAGCGGTTCGACGAGGACGTCCTCGACAAAGATGCGCAGCCCCTGCTGCTCGAGTTGCTGATCACCCGGCTCCGGCTCGTTACGGATCGTGAATCCGACCGCCACCCGTCCTGAGTTGTCAGACACCGCACCGCGTCGAATCCGGATTCCAGCGCCGGCATCTCCTCCTTCGGCGGCTTTCGCAGCCTTCAGAAGCGCAGCTGCTCTCTTCGTCACGGTAAGCATATGTTCAGCCTCCCGGATTGGTTTCATCTGAAGTCCTTTTCGGGTTTGGAGCAGTCATTGGTGCATCGTGGATGGTGTTCGTGAATCGACAAAAACAACGTGTGCGGCGCCGCTGCCGGACGAAATCCGGACGCTGCTCGGCTGCGGTTCGAAGTTATGTGTGGGATTCCGAGGCCCGCGAACAACCGGTCCTCGCTCTTTGTAGGGTTTCTCAAAGCGGAATGCTTGTCAAGGCGGCGAGCGCGGGTTCGGCGGCACTTGGTGCGAGCGACCGAGAGCCGGAGGCAGGCTCGCTCAACCGAGCGCAGTCCAGGACCGCTCGCGCCGACGCGACCGCGCGGAAACGGCAAAGGGCCGGAGCAGCTATTGCGTCGGATTGATCCGGTCGCGCAGATAGGCAACGGCGGCGTTGAGCGTGGCCAGCTTGGGGTAATCGGCCTCGGGGATATCCACGCCAGTCGCCTCGTGGATCGCGATCATCAGGTTGAGCACATCCATTGAGTCGAGGTCGATCTGCTCGCGCAGGTCGGCCTCGGGATCAATGTCGGCGCCGGCCTCGGGCGCGATGTCGCCGAGCGCGCGCAGGATGAGCGCCTTTATTTCGTCGTCGTTCACAACTCCTCGGGCTTTTGCAAAATCCGCTCCAGCGCGGCGAGGAAGAGCGCCCCGCGATGGCCGTCGCTGGCGCGATGATCGGCGGCCAGCGTCGCGCTGATCACCGGACGCGCGCCCACCATCCCGTCCGCCGCCCACGGCCGTTCGACGATCTTGCCGAAGCCGACCAGCGCCACCTGCGGCGGATAGATGATGCCGAAGACGGTTTCGACGCCCTGCTCGCCGAGGCTAGTGACGGTGATCGTCGCGTCGGCGATCTCCGAGCTGCGCAGTACGCCCGCGCGCACGCGCTTTACGAGGTCGCGCAGGTTGACCATCAGCTCGCCGAGGCTCTTCTTGTCGACGTCGTGGATCGCCGGCGCGATTAGTCCGCCGCCCTGATGGAGAGAGATCGCGACGCCGACGTGGACCGCTTCACTCGGCTTGAAGCCGCCGTCGATCCAGAAGCCGTTCATCTCGGGAAACTCACGGACCGCAAGCGCAACGGCTTTCAGCAGAAGCACCGAATAGAGCATCCGCTCGGCCACCGGCCGCTTGAGATTTTCCGCCGTCAGCCACGCCGTCGCACGGCTCACGTCGATCCGCGTGGCGAGATAGTAGTGCGGGATTTCACGCTTCGAGCGCGCCATCGCCGCCGCAATCGCCTTGCGCATCGAGGCCCGCCGCTCCTCCGGCGAAACAGCCGGATGGACCGCCGGTGCAGGTCTGTACGCCGCGGCCGCTGCGGGAGCCGTCGCTGGCGGCGCCGGCGCGGGCGCGGCGGCCGGCGGGGCAGGGGCGCCAGCAGCGGCCCGGGCAGCGCGCTCGACGTCGGCCTTCGTGATCGCGCCGTGGGGCCCGGTCCCCCTGACCGTCGAAAGATCGACCTTCAGCTCCAGCGCCGTGCGCATCGCAAGCGGCGAGACCCGCATCCGGGCCGCAGGTGCTGCGGTCGGCGGCTTGGCGACCGGCGGCGGTTTGGCGATGGCGGGCGCCCCCGCGCGTGCGGGACGCGGCACGGCCGCAAGCGGCGGCGGGGCAGGGCGCGCAGGCGCGGCTGCGGGAGCGGGCGCGACGGGCGGCGGCGCGGGTTTCACCTCGGGCCCGGCGGCAGGCGCGCCCTCGGTCCTGATCAAGGCCAGGACGGTTCCGACCGGGACCTTCTCGCCCTCGGGGACGACGATGTTCTCGACCACGCCGGATTCGAAGACCTCGACCTCGATCGTGGCCTTTTCGGTATCGACGACGGCGATGATGTCGCCGCGTTTGACCGCATCGCCCGGCTTGACGAGCCACTGAAGGATGGTGCCGACTTCCATGTCGGCGCCGAGCGCGGGCATGCGGAATTCAGCCACGGTCTCCCATCATCGCGCGCACTTCCTCGACGATGCGCGCGGACTGCGGCAGCGCGGCGTCTTCGAGGTGCTTGGGATACGGAATCGGAACTTCGGCGCTGCACACGCGCGCCACCGGCGCGTCGAGCTCGTAAAACGCGCCCTCCATGATCCGCGCGCTGACTTCGGCCGAGATGCTGCCGCTGCGCCATCCCTCGTCGATTATCACCGCGCGGTGGGTGCGCGCGACCGACTCCAGGATGGTGTCGTTGTCGAGCGGGCGCAGCGTGCGCAAGTCGACGACCTCGGCGCTGATGCCGGCGGCCGCAAGCTCCTCGGCGGCGCGAAGCGTGCGCGCAAGCGTACCGCCGTAGGTAATCAGGCTGACATCGGCGCCGGGGCGGCGAATCGCCGCGCGGTCGATCTCCACCGCGCCGGCGTCGGCCGCCAGTTCGCCTTCCATGTTGTATAGCGCGTTGTGCTCGAAGATCAGCACCGGGTCGGGATCCTCGAGCGCCGTCCACAGCATGCCGCGGGCGTCCTCCAGCGTGGCCGGCGCGACCACCCGGATCCCCGGAATATGCGCGTACCATCCTTCGAGGCTGTGCGAGTGCTGGGCGGCGAGCTGGCGTCCCGCGCCGGTCGTCATCCGGATGACCAGCGGAATGTTGAACTGGCCGCCAGACATGTGAAGGATCGTTGCCGCGTTGTTGAGGATCTGGTCGAGGGCGAGCAGGCTGAAGTTGACCGTCATGATCTCGACGATCGGCCGCATCCCGCCGAGCGCAGCCCCGATGCCCGCGCCGACGAAGGCCGACTCGGAAAGCGGGGTGTCGCGGATCCGTTCGGGGCCGAACTCTTCGAGCAGCCCCTTGCTCACCGCGTAGCATCCGCCGTAGCGCCCGACGTCCTCACCCATCAGGAACACCCGCGGGTCGCGGACGAGTGCCTCGCGAATCGCCTGGCGCATCGCCTCGCGATACGTGGTGCGGACAAGCGCGGGTTGCGGCGCCGGTTCGCTCATCGCGCCGCCCTTTCCGAGTAAACGAATTTCGTCAGCTCCTCGACAGGCTCCCAGCTTCCGGCCTCGGCAAACCGGATCGCCTGCTCGATCTCGGATGCGGTTTCGTCTTCGATGAGCCTGAGGTCGTCGTCGCCGAGCAGTCCGGCCGCGCGCAGGCGCGCCTCGAACATCGGGATCGGGTCGCGCTTCTTCCACTCCTCGACTTCCTGCTTGTCGCGATAGAGCTGCGGATCGAACATCGAGTGGGCGCGGAAGCGGTAGGTGCGGAACTCGATGAAGTGCGGTCCGCCGCCGGCGCGGATCGCGCTTGCCGCCCGCCGCACCGCCTCCTCACAGGCGACGACGTCCATCCCGTCCACCGCCCACGCGGGCATTGCATAGCCACTCGCCTTAAGCGCAAGGTCGGTCTGCGCCTGCGCGCGCCGCAGCGCCGTGCCCATCGCGTAAAGGTTGTTCTCGCAGCAGAACAGCACGGGCAGCCGCCACAGCGCGGAGAGGTTCATGCACTCGTGAAACTCGCCCTCGGCCACCGCGCCGTCGCCGAAGAAGCAGGCGGTCAGGCGCGCGCGCCCCTGCAGCTTGTCGGCGAGGGCGAGCCCGACCGCCAGCGGCAGTCCGCCGCCGACGATCGCGTTGCCGCCGAAAAAGCGCGTGGCGGCGTCGAACAGGTGCATCGAACCGCCCCGTCCGCGGCTGCATCCCTCCTGCTTGCCGTACATCTCGGCCATCACCGATGCCGCCGACACCCCGCGCACCAGCGCATGGCCGTGCTCGCGGTAGGTGGCGACGATCGCGTCGTCGGCCTCGAGCGCCTGCATCGCGCCCACGGCGACCGCTTCCTCGCCGATATACAGATGGAGGAAGCCACGGATCTTGGCCGCGCTGTAAAGCTCGGCGCATTTTTCCTCGAAGCGGCGAATACGAATCATCTGGCGCAGAAGCACCAGCGCGTGTTCGCGCTCGAGCGCGGGATCGGCCGTATCCGCCTGAGTTCGCGCGGCCGCGCTGCGCGGGCCGGGCTCCGGCGCCTGATTGACCTTGCGGTTCACGACGATGCCGTCTCCGGCGATGCGGCCGGATCGGTTTCGAGGGTGGAAAGGTCGCCCTCGGGCAATCCCAGCTCGCGCGCCTTGAGCAGGCGGCGCATGATCTTGCCGCTGCGCGTCTTCGGCACGCTCGGCAGAAAGTCTATCTCCTTGGGCGCGACCACCGCGCCCAGGCGCTTGCGTGCGAAGCCGAGCAGGTCGCGGCGCAGCTCCTCGCTCGGCGCATAGGCGCTCTTGAGCGAGACGAACGCCTTGACCACTTCGCCAGCGACCGGGTCGGGCTTGCCGATCACTCCGGCCTCGGCGACCGCCGGATGCTCGAGCAGCGCGCTTTCGACCTCGAACGGCCCGATCAGATGCCCCGAGGACTTAATCACGTCGTCGGCCCGGCCCACGAACCAGAAGTAGCCGTCGGCGTCGCGCCGGGCGAGGTCGCCCGTCAGATACCACCCGTCGGCGAAGCACTTGCGGTAGCGCTCCTCCTCATTGAGGTACCCGCGAAACATCGAGGGCCATCCGCGCCTCAGCGCCAGCTCGCCCTCGACGTCGGGTTCTTCGATCACCTCGACGCTCTTGTCCGCACGCCGGCGCACGATCGCCGCCTCGATCCCGGGCAGCGGACGGCCCATCGAGCCCGGCCGGATGTCCATCGCCAAGTAGTTGGCGATCATGATTCCGCCCGTTTCGGTCTGCCACCAATTGTCGTGGATCGGAAGACCGAACGCTTCCTGGCCCCAGACGACGGCCTCAGGGTTGAGTGGTTCGCCGACGCTGGCGATAAAACGCAGGCGGTGGAGGTCGAACTTGCGAATCACCACGGTGCCGACCTTCATCAGCATCCGCACGGCAGTCGGCGCGGTGTACCAGACGCTCACGCCCTGGTTTTGCAGGATTCCGTACCAGCGCTCGGCGTCGAAGTCGGCCTCGTCGATCACGCTGGTGATGCCGTGGGTCAGCGGCGCGATGATCCCGTATGACGTTCCGGTCACCCATCCGGGGTCGGCGGTGCACCAGAACACGTCCTCGGGATGGAAGTCGAGCGCGTAGTAGCCGGTCATGTGGTGGGCCACGACCGCCTGATGAACGTGCATCGCGCCCTTCGGCGTGCCGGTGGTGCCGCTGGTGAAATGGAGCAGGGCGAGGTCCTCGGGGTCGGTCGGCGAGATCGAGAAGCGGTCGCCAGCCTCGGCCATCAGTTGATTGAGGTCGAGCGTCCCGGCGAGTCCATGGATTTCCTCAGAGCTGCCGACCAGCAATACGTGCCGCAGCCCCCCAAGCGCGCCGCGTATTTCCGCGACCTTGCGCTCGTACAGCGCCGCCGTGGTCACCAGCACGCGGCCGTCGCCGATAGCGATACGCTGGCGGATCGGCTCGGGGCCGAAGGCCGAAAATAGCGGACAGAAGACGCTCCGGTTCTTCAGTGTGCCCAGCGCCGCGATGTACAGCTCGGGGATTCGACCGGCGAGCGCAAATACACGCTCGCCCTTGGCGACGCCGAGGAGGCGAAGCACGTTGGCGAAGCGATTGCTCTGTGTGGATAGCTCCGCGTAGCTGAAATCGCGGACTGCGCCGCGCCTGGCGATGAAGCGCAGGGCCAGATGGTCGCGGCGTGCTCCGCCGGCGTGGCGGTCGACAGCTTCGTGGGCGATATTGAGGCCACCGGCGGGCAGGCCGTCGAGCGCGCGGCGCGCGGCCTCCCATGAGAATTCGGCGCGCGTGCGATTGTAGTCGGCCAGGTTAGGGACGACGGCCAGACCGCGCCGGGGCTTGGCGATAGTTTTCCAGTTCACCGTTGCCCGTCAGATGTATCCACGTGCACCACTTTGCGCGTCGAGTGTTCCGGATGGAGCCATCGGTCCAGCTACGGGGCTGACCGTTCGCGGTGTGGGAACAGCAGACGCCGCATCAGGGGGAACAGTTCGCGCTGCTCGCCCGCAATGAGGTCATCGAGGGTGGTGGCGAAGACGCAAAGGTTGCGCGCCGCGGCCGCTACTTCGTGGTCGCTGTCACGTTCGAACGAACTCGTCAGGATCATGTCGCGCAAGGCCATCAATTGCTCGTGCTTGCGCTTGGCGCGCTCGACTAGGTAGTGCGGGAAATCCGTGCGCGATTCGGCCCAAGGCAGGACGCTGCGATCCTCCTTCCTGAGATGCTCCACCATCATCGAATCTACGCGTTCCCATGCCTTGGCGGCGCTGTGGCGCAGCGCGCGGTCGGCGGGATCGAGCGCCAGGCGTGCGGCGACGGTGGCCGCTTCCATGAGCGGCTGTCTCAGTTTTGCGTCTTCCTCGGCGAGTTCGGCCAGGGTGAACTTCATCTGGAAGCTTTTGTTTGCGACGGCGACGGCCTTCTCTGTCTGCTTGGGTTCCATCATTCTCCCCGTTTGGCACCAGAGCGATTCGCCAAAGAGTGGTGCATTCGACGTGCCATCGCGGTCTCGCCTTGCCCCGCCAGCAGCTGATTGCCGCGCGGTGGTTTTGGTCAAACACCGGTTGGCATCTTTGATGCTCCACGTTCGGGTGCCGTCGAGCGCTGACAATCTCGGGTGGCGAGGAGATGCGGCCGCGGTGAAAGTATTGGTTGAAGATGCGCAGACTCTTGGGGCCCGGCCAGTCGTTTGGACCGACCCTTTCGGATGAGGCGTCGGGCGAGCGTCCTCGCAAACTAACTGCACGCTCCGCTGTCGCGGCAGTTCTGCTGGCGATGGTCATTTGGGCGCCGCTGGCAGGTGTGTATGCGCAAACCGAGCCCGTGCGCGTGCCGGTGCTCGTTTACCATCGCTTCGGGCCGGCTCTCGCCGACAACATGACGATGCGGACTACCGATTTCGCTGCCGAGCTCGCCTACCTGCACGAGAACCACTACCCAGTAATCCCGGCGCGTCAGCTGGTCGATTATCTCCGTGGCGCGCAAGCGCCGCCGCCGGCGCGCGCGGTCGTCATCACCGTTGACGACGCCCATCGCTCGGTCTTCAGCGACATGCTTCCGCTGGTCGAGAAATACAAAGTCCCGGTTACGCTGTTCGTTTATCCCTCGGCGGTCTCGAACGCGTCGTACGCGATGACGTGGGAGCAGCTCGCCGAACTCCAGCGCAGCGGCCTATTCAATATCCAGTCGCACACCTACTGGCACCCTAATTTCAAGGTTGAGCGCAGGCGGCTTTCGCCCGAGACGTACGACCGGTTCGTCCGCGACCAACTCACCAAGGCCAGGACCGTGCTCGAACGCCGCACCGGCGGCACCGTGAACCTGCTCGCGTGGCCGTTTGGAATTTACGACGCCGAGCTGATCCGGATCGCGCAACAAACGGGCTACATCGGCGGCTTTACCCTGGAGCGGCGGCCGGCGGGCCAGCCCGACAACCCGATGGCCATCCCGCGCTACCTGATGGCGGGCAACGTAAGCCTCGCCACCTTCGCCGCGATCGTACGCGGAAGGGCGCGCTGATGGCCGACAGCCAAGTGCACCGATGAGCATTCCGAAATGGCCTCTATGCGTGATCGTTATGGGCTCGCTCGTGATGGGCATGCTCGCACTCGCCGCGCGATGCGCGCTCGCCGCGGACATCAGCGGCAGGGTGATCGGCTCGACCACCGGCGAACCGCTCACCGGCGCCTTCGTGACCCTGGGCGATACGGTGGTGCGCGCCGACGACAACGGGATGTTTCACATCCGGGGCGAGGGCCGCGTGCTGGGCGTGCGTGCCTACGGCCATCGGCGCAAGCAGATCCCCATAAGCAGCCTTGCCGCGACCGACAATCAGGTCGCACTCGACTACTTCAGGCCCAAGGCGCTCTATCTTTCGTTCTACGGGATCGGCAGCCGCACGCTGCGGGAGTCGGCGCTCGCGCTTATCCGCAGCACCGAGCTGAACGCGCTAGTGATCGACGTCAAGGGCGACCGCGGGATGATCGCCTACCGCAGCGCGATTCCGCTCGCATCGCAGGTCGGCGCGCAGAGCGTTATCACCATCGCCGACCTGCCGGGGCTGGTGAAGGGCCTGCACGACCAAGGTATCTACACGATCGCGCGCATCGTGGTGTTCAAGGACAATCCACTCGCGACCGCGCGGCCCGACCTCGCCGTCCGTTACGCCGGCGGCGGAATCTACCACGACCGCGAGCACCTTGCGTGGGCGGATCCCTTCAGCAAGGAGGTTTGGGACTATAACATCGCGGTGGCGGTCGAGGCGGCCAGGGCCGGCTTCGACGAAATCCAGTTCGACTACGTGCGCCTGCCCGACGCGCGCGGGCTGCGCTACCAGCGGCCGTGGACGCTGGCGAACCGGGTCAGCGCGATCGATGGCTTTCTGAGCGCCGCGCGCCGCGCGCTCGTGCCATACAACGTTTTTCTCGGCGTCGACATCTTCGGCTACGTGATCTGGAATCTCGACGACACCAAGATTGGGCAGATGCTGCCCAACGTCGTGGGTATCGCCGATTACGTATGTCCGATGCTCTACCCGTCGGGCTTCCAGTTCGGCATCCCGGGCTATCGCAATCCCGTCCAGCATCCGTATGAAATCGTGCATCTGTCGCTGATGCGCGCCATCGAGCGCACGGGCGTGCCGGCAGTGCGCTTCCGCCCGTGGATTCAGGCCTTCCGCGACTACGCCTTTAGCCGGCAGCAATTCGGTGGGGTCGAAATCCGCAAGCAGATCGATGCCGCGGAGCGGGCCGGCGCCGACGGGTGGATGCTTTGGAACCCGAATAATCGCTATTCTGAGGCGGGCCTGAAGCTCAGACGACCTTAGAAGGCCGGCGTGAAGCAGGGATGCCGACCCGTCTCAGGGCAAAACTGACAACCGCAGCGCTGGCGCTTGTGCTGGTGCAGTCGCCGCCAGCGAAGGCGCTCGCCGCCGAAGTCAGCGCTCCCGCTCCGTCGCCTACGGCGCTTACGCCGGCGGCGCTCGCATCGATCGCCGACGTCGCGCGCAGCGAAATTCAAAGCGGCCATATCCCCGGCGCGGTTATCCTGATCGGCAACGACCGCGGCGTTGTCTATCGCCGGGCCTTTGGCCATCTCGTGCTCGGTGCGCATCCGGCGCCGATGCGGCCCGACGCTATTTTCGACCTTGCCTCGCTCACCAAGGTGGTCGCGACAACGACGGCGGTGATGCAACTCGTCGAGCGCGGCAAACTCGAGCTCGACGCGCCCGCCGCGCGCTACTGGCCGGCCTTTGCCGTCAACGGCAAGCAGAGGATCACGCTGCGCGAGTTGCTGACCCATTACTCGGGCCTCCCTCCCGACCTCGACCTCGGCCGCAAATGGTCCGGGTATCGCGCGGCGATCGAGAGAGTGGCGGCAGTTCATCCGATCCGCGCGCCTGGTACCGCCTACATTTACAGCGACATCAATTTCGAGGCGCTCGGTGCGATCGTGCGCCGCGTCTCCGGCGAACCGCTCGATCGCTACTGCGCGCGGCATATTTTCGGCCCGCTCGCGATGCGTGACACCGGCTTCCGGCCGCCCCCGGCGAAGCTCGCGCGCGTCGCGCCCACCGAGGTTATCAGCGGGGTGCTTCGCCGGGGTGAAGTGCACGACCCTACCGCCTACCGGATGGGCGGTGTGGCGGGTGACGCCGGGCTGTTCTCGACCGCCGATGACCTGGCGATTTTCGCGCGGATGCTACTAGGCGGTGGCACCCTCGGTGGCGTGCGCATTCTCGAACCCGCGACGGTCGCTGCGATGACCTCGCCCGAGTCGCCGACAAGCGGGGCGCGGCTGCGCGGGCTCGGATGGGATCTCTACGCCCCGCTGGCGTCGAATCGCCACGCGCTCGCGCCGCTGGGCAGCTACGGCCACACCGGCTTCACCGGGACGCTGATACGCATCGACCCGTCGGCGCGGACGTTCGTGATTATCCTGACCAGCCGCGTCTATCCCGACGGCAGGGGAGATGCCGGCGCGCTGCGAGAGGCGGTGCTCGCGCTCGTTGCCGACGCGCTGGGTCCGCGCAGCGAGGCGCAGGTCGCCGCCGACCAGCCCTCGCTTAAGCGCTTCCTGGCCGGGGCACCGATACGCCCGGCCGCGCCGCGAGTGGTTGCCACGGGCGCGGACGTGTTGGCCGCCAACGGCCTCGCATCCCTGCGCGGGATGCGCGTCGGCGTAATCACCAACCAGGCCAGCGTCGATTCAGAGGGCAAGGACGTTGTCGAATTGTTGCGCGGCGCACCCGCCGTCAGGCTGGCGGCGGTCTTCAGTCCCGAGCATGGTTTTTACGCTGACCTCGACGGCGAGATTTCTTCGGGGCGCTATTGGGCGGCCGGGCTGCCGGTGCTGAGCCTCTACGGCCCGCGTACGCGGCCGCCGGCCGCGATGCTCGACGGCCTCGACGCGCTGGTGTTCGACGTGCAGGACTCAGGCGCGCGCTTCTACACCTACGCGACGACGATGGCCTATGCGATGGAAGCGGCAGCGCGCAAACGCGTCCCGTTTTACGTGCTGGATCGGCCCAACCCGATTACCGCCGCCGTCGTCGAAGGGCCGGTGATGGATGCCGCGCTGAAATCGTTCACCGGCTACTTCCCGCTGCCAACCCGGCACGGAATGACGATTGGTGAATTGGCTCGCATGTTCAACGCCGAGAACAGGATCGGCGCCGACCTGCACGTAATCCCGATGCGCGGCTACCGGCGCAGTCAATGGTTCGACGAGACCGGGCTGCGTTGGCATTCCCCGTCGCCCAACCTGCGCACACTCGACGAGGCTGTGCTTTATCCGGGCGTCGCGATGGTGGAGGGCGCGAACATCAGCGTCGGGCGCGGCACCGACGCACCGTTCGAGCTGGTCGGCGCGCCGTGGATCGACGCCGAACGAATGGCCGCCTATCTCAACCGGCGGAAAATTGCCGGCGTGCGCTTCGCGGCGGCCGAATTTATTCCCGCGCAGCCTCCCTACCGCGGGCGTCAGTGTCACGGCGCGCGCATCGTGCTCATCGATCGCGAGCGGCTCAACTCGCCCGAGTTGGGGATCGAACTAGCCGCCGCGCTCAGGCGCCTTTATCCTGATAGATTTCAACTGGACCGGACGCTCGGGATGATCGGCGCGCGATGGGTGGTGAACGCGATCAAGGAGGGCGAAGACCCGCGCGCGATCGAACAGCGCTGGCAGTCCTCGCTCGAACGCTTTCGCGCGCTCCGCGCGGAATACCTGCTGTACTGAGGCGGCTCTAGCGCGACGCCCGCTTGAGCCGGGGGTCGTCGTCGCTCACGCACACCATCGATTCCGGCGCGATCTTGCCGTAGACGTCGCCTTCGCGTAGCTCGCCGGGATTTTCCTTGATGCGGTGCGTGCCCGAGCGCCAGAGCTTTTTCTCATGCTCGCAGGCGGCCTGGGTCTCGTAGGTTCCGACGCGCGACCACTGGTTGAGCGGAGCATGCGTGCCGCTAGTGTGAGGCGGAGCAAGCAGAACCCAGGCCGCAGCGGCCAAGGCCAGGTTCGCAGGAATGTTCAGGCGCACGACGATCCTCCAAGTGCTGGACGCACAAGCTCTTAGCGCCGGCGCCCGGGCCGGCGCGAGGTTATCGCGGGGGGCCTTTCGAGTTCCCCCTCTTCGGGGCCGAGCGGCTCCTCGCGATGGACGATCAGCTCCTCTTCGGGCAGGCGAACGAACTCGTCACGTGAGCCCTCGGTGGTTTCGTCCACCTCGGTCGGTATCTCCCACTGGCGGTCGAACGGTTCGATCATGCCGCCCTCGCCGCGGCGCGTCCGATTCCGCTTGGTCTGACAATCCACGCAACGGGTGGCAAAGGGCAGGGCCTCCAGACGCTTGAGCGCGATTTCGGTTCCACAATCCTCGCATACGCCGTAGCGTCCCTGCTCTAGGCGAAGCATCGCGTCGTCTATCTGCTTGATCCGAAATTCCGCCTGCTCGATCAGGCTGGCATGGGTTTCGACTTCGGCCAGGCTTCGGGCGGCGTCGAGCTCGTCGGCGGGCGGCGGAATCGCCTCATCGTCCTGGTCGCGGCGGTACTCGCGTACGCGCGCAAGCGCTCGGTTTCTCTCCTTGGCAAGGATGGTTTTGAGCTTTTCGACCCGCTCGCGGTCAGAATCTGTTGGCATCGTCTTCGTGTCCCCTTTTCCGCGAAATAATCGACGCAAGAGGCGCGCCATCAATCGTGGAGATTTGGGCAACGCTCGCATGGGTCATTCGGCGACATCTCTTGAGACATCGCTGCCCCAGTGGGAGCCAGGAATACCCACTTGAACTACCGGAGCATCAATTATTTTTGATGGTGCGCTCTTTGCTTTAGGTCCGATCGGCCGGTGGCCGGCGTGCCATCTGGCAAAACCGACATAAGGAGTAAGGAAAATGGGAGCACTGATGCCGTGGAAACCGTTCCGCGAGCTCGAGCGATGGGCGCGTGACTTCGAGTTGCGCTTCCCCCGTCTGTTCGAGGATTTCGAGAACGGTGAAGAGCAGTTGACGGTGCCGGTCGAGAGTTTCGTCAAGGACGGCAACCTGATCGTCCGCGCGGACGTCCCGGGCCTCGACCCCAAGGACCTCGAGCTCAGCGTGCTGGGCAATGTCCTGACCATCAAGGGCGAGCGCAAGGACAAGAAGGAGGTCAAGAAAGAGCACTACTTCCGCCGCGAGATCTCCTACGGGGCCTTCGAGCGCCGCATGACCCTGCCCGAGGGTGTCGAGACCGACAAGGTTAAGGCCAAATTCGAGAACGGCGTGGTCGAGATCTCGATACCGATGGCCAAGGAGGCGGTCGCCAAGAAAATTCCGCTGGAAGCCGAAAAGCACTAGACCGGCCGCGCAGCGAGCGCCTCGGGTTCTGGGCCGGCGCAAAAATCCAGGGAGTTGCGACGATGGGAACTTACGTGATGCTGACCAGGCTTTCGCCCGAGGCGCTCGCGCGCCATGGGACGGTGGAAAAGCTCAACGCCAAGGTCGAGGAGCGCATCCGCGAGGAATGCCCGAACGTGAAGTGGGTGGGCAATTACGCCGTGCTCGGGCGATGCGACTACCTTGACATCTTCGAAGCGCCTGACACCGAGACCGCGACCAAAGTGGCGCTGCTCGTCAGGTCAATCGGCCACGCCTCGACCGAGACCTGGGTGGCCACGCCGTGGGAACGCTTCCTGCGCATGGCGCAGGGGCTGAAGGTCTAGGCGTGGCGTCAGGATCAGGCAATCAGAGCAGGAGACTCAGATGGCTGCCAACTCCAACTTCGTGCTGCTCGACGGCCTAAGCGACATCGAACAGGCCGAGCTCGCCCGCGACTACGAGAAGCGCGCCGGGCGGGCCTTTCGGTGCGCTCCGTGCGCGGCCGCCTTTGCGCGCACCAAGGCGGCCGAAGAGCCAGCCGCCGAGGTCGTCGCGGTGCTCGAAGAGGCGGGCGAAATGACGCCGCTTTGCGAGGCCTGCTACGAGCGGCTGATAGAGGAGCGCGAACTGCGCTAGCGCGGAGACGCCTCGATGGAACACACGCAGTTGCTCTTCAGCTCGGAGGCGCGCGAGAAACTGTTGCGCGGCGCCAGGGCGCTGGCAGACGCGATCCGGGTCACGCTCGGCCCCAAGTCCAAGTGCGTGCTGATCCAGCGTTCGTATGGCCCGCCGCTTGTGTGCAACGACGGGGTCACGATCGCCAAAGAGGTCAACCTCAAGGACGCGATCGAAAACCTGGGCGCGCAGATGATCCGCCAAGCCGCCGAGCGCACTGGCGACGCGGTGGGCGACGGCACCAGCACCTCGGCGATCCTGGCCGAAACAATCTTCGCCGACGGCGTGCGCAACGTGGTCGCCGGCGCCAGCGCGATCGATATCAAGCACGGCCTCGACCATGCGGCCAAGGTCGCGGTGGACAGTCTGCGCGCGCTCTCGCGGCCGGTCAAAAGCCGGCTCGAAAAGGCCCAGGTCGCCACCATCTCGGCCCATAACGAGCCCGCGATGGGCGAGTTGGTCGCTGACGCGATCGAGAAGGTCGGCGGCGAAGGCGTGATCTCGGTCGAGGAATCCAAGACCACCGAAACCAACCTCGACGTGGTCGAGGGCCTCCAGTTCGACCGCGGCTACGTCTCGCCCTATTTCGTCACCGACCCGGACAAGATGGAGGCGGTGCTTGAGGACGCGTCGATCCTGATCACCAACCGCAAGATCGCGGTGATGAAGGACCTGGTGCCGCTGCTCGAGCAGATCGTCCAGGCCGGCCGCGCCCTGCTTGTGATCGCCGAGGATATCGAGGGCGAGGCGTTGGCCACGCTGCTGGTCAACAAGCTGCGCGGGGCGCTGCGCTGCGTGGCGGTCAAGGCGCCAGGCTTCGGCGACCGCCGGCGCGAGATGCTCGAGGACATCGCGATCCTGACCGGCGGGCACGTGGTTTCCGAGGAGCTCGGGCTGAAGCTCGAATCGATTGACCTCTCTCACCTGGGCAAGGCGCGCCGCGTGGTCGTCGATCGCGAATCAACCAAGCTTATCGGCGGCCTCGGAGACAAGGCGATGATCGAGGGGCGCAAGCAGCAGCTCCGCCAGCTTATCGACAAGACCACCTCCGACTACGACCGCGAGAAGCTCCAGGAGCGGCTGGCCAAGCTCTCGGGCGGGGTGGCGGTAATCCGCGTCGGCGCGCCTTCGGAGGCCGAGATGAAGAGCCGCAAGGAAGCCTTCGAGGACGCGATCAGCGCGACCAAGGCAGCGGTGGCCGAGGGCATCATCCCCGGCGGCGGTCTCGCAATGCTGCGCGCGATCGACGCGCTCGAAGCCGAAGAGGGCAGATGCCCGCCCGGCGACGAGCGCACCGGAGTGCAGATTCTCAGGCGTGCGCTAGAGGAACCGACCCGCCAGCTCGCGCAGAACTGCGGCGTGGACGGCGGCGTCGTGGTCCATCAGATGCGCACGGGCAGGGGCAACATGGGCTTCGACGCCGCGCGCAAGGAGTTCGTTGACCTGGTCGAGGCCGGGATTATCGATCCCACCAAGGTCGTGCGGATCGCGCTGGAGAACGCGGTTTCGGTGGCGAGCCTGCTTCTGCTCAGCGAGGCGACGCTGACCGAACTGGAGGAACCCAAGGAAGCAAAGCCGCCCGCGGCCGCGATGTGAGCGCGCGCGATAGAATGAGGGATTGAGGATGCAGCGGTCATTGCAAATCACCGCGCGCGATTTCGCGCTGACCCCGGCCGCGGAGGCCGAGATCCGCGAGAAGGTCGCTATGCTCGAGCGCTTTTACGAACGGATCAGCGGATGCCACGTGATCGTCGAGGGCACCGTCGACCACCATCATCGCGGCGGCCCGTTCAAGGTCCGCGTGGATATGACCCTGCCTGGCGCCGAGCTGAGCGTCAACCGCCAGGCCGAAGACGATCTTGCGGTCGCGATCCGTTCGGCCTTCGACGCCGCGCGGCGCAAATTGCAGGACTACGCGCGCAAGCAGCGGCGCGACGTTAAAACGATCGAGGCGCCGCCGCACGCGCGCGTCTCGCAGCTCTTCCCGCTCGAAGGCTACGGCTTTCTGACCACCGCCGACGGGCGCGAGATTTATTTCCACCGCAACAGCGTGCTCAACGACGGCTTCGACCGCCTCAAGGTCGGCACCGAAGTCAGGTTCGCCGAGGAGATGGGCGACAAGGGGCCGCAGGCGAGCTCGGTCGCGATCGTGGGGAAGTCCTAGCGCGCCGCGCGCGCTTCGCACAGCTACTTCTTGTTGATTGGAGCGGGGCGCGGCGTTGATGCGAGCGGCCGCGGCCGTAACGCGCCGTCGCGCCGCGGAGGGCTTGTCACAGGGGCTACTCGCCGTTGGAATCGCGCTCGTCGCCGGCGCTTGCGTCTTCGAGCAGGTCGGCGCGAATCGCTTCGAGGTCGAAGCGGTCGAGCCCGATTCCCTCGCACATGAACGGTTCGATTCCGCCCGCCTCGTCGATCAACTCGAAGACCGGGTCGAGTTGCGTGGGCGCAAGCGGAATTTTCGGAAACACCAAGTTGCTTTCGAGAAAGTCGGTAACGATCCGTCCGCGCGCTACGCCCAGCAGCTCGAGCAACATCGCCGCCCCCACCCCAGTGCGGTCGCGGCCGGCCGAGCAGTGGAAGAGCAGGGGGTAAACATCGCGCTCGGCGAGGATTTTAAAAAAGGTGCGCCAGTCGTCGCGGAACTTGTCAACGATCGCGTGATGCTCGCGGCCGGGGACCAGGCTTATCGGCTCGCGCTCTTGGAACCAGCGGTCGCCGATCGGGATATGCTCCCACCGAACCGAGCGCAAAAGGTCGGCGTGCGGCGGCCCAAGGATCGAGATCTCGGTGCGGCTTTGCAGGGTGACGACCGTGCGCAGGCCCGCGGATTTGATAGGGGTTTCGTTCGGCAGTTCGGAAAGATGCGCCGAGCGATAGACCCGCGCGCGCCGCACGCGGCGGCCGTCGGCGGCCGGATGGCCGCCGAGATCGCGGAAATTGCGGCCGCCGAAGCGGCGCAGCAGGTTGAAATCGACGACGACCCGGCGCGATGAGGGAGGATTGTCGCGATTGGCGGCGGATTTCTTTTCAGCGTCGGCTGACACGTCGGATCTGCGGCGGGCCGGAGACCCCGCACCGTCCACACCACCATCCATAATCCTAGCGGCTTCGCAGGCGCTCTGAAAGCGCGGGTTCGCCGGGCTTCTGCGCTCGACAGGCGGCGCGCGGTGAGGCTAAAAGTGGCCGCACGCCCGGCGCCCTGGCTGGACTGCGGGCGCCCGCGAGGTGCAGCGACGATGGCCTACAACATTTCGGCCGGTATCAACTGGCAAGGCAAGCCCGACTTCAAAGGGCTGATCGAGCGCGCCCGCGCCGCCGACCAGGCCGGGATGCATTCGATCTGGGTCGCCGAGGCGTGGGGCCGCGACGCCTTTACCACGCTGACTCTGCTCGCCGAGCATACTTCGCGCGTGAAACTCGCCACCGCGATCGTCAACACCTACTCGCGCACCCCGGGCGCGCTCGCGCAGCATTTCGCGACGCTCGACGAGCTGAGCGGCGGGCGGATGATCATCGGGCTCGGCACCAGCGGACCGCAGGTGATCGAGCATTTCCACGGCGTGCCGTTCAATCCGCCGCTCAGCCGGATGCGCGAGTACGTGGACATCATCAACATGCTCATCGCGGGCCAGCCGCTCAACTACAACGGCAGACTGTTCAAGCTCGCGCGCGGCTTCACGCTGCGCTTCGAGCCGCCGCGCAAACACATCCCGATCTATATCGCGTCGCTCAATCGCAAGAGCGTCGAGTTCACCGCACGGCAGGCCGACGGATGGCTGCCGGTGATGGTTCCGCTGGGGCGTCTCGGTGAGACGATCGCCGCGTTTCGCGCGATGATTTCGAAGGCGGGGCGCGACCCCAGGGCAATCGCGGTCAAAGCGCCGGGCACGATTCACGTGACCGACAATCCTGAGCGCGCGCGCGCTGCCTACGCCGGCACGCTCTCGTTTTACGCGGCGCGGATGGGCACCTTTTACGCCGAGCAACTCACTCGCTTTGGCTTCGGCGACGACGTGCGGCGCATCCGCGAGGCATGGACCGCCGGCGGTTCGAAGGCCGGCGCCGAGGCGGTATCGCGCCGGCTGCTCGACGAGATGACGTACGTCGGCGACGTCGCCGGCGCGCGCGAGCGACTGGCGGCCGAGGCCGCGGCCGGCGCCGATATCCATCGCGTGGAGATCGATGCGCCCGATTTGGCGAGCTACGCGCGCGTTGTGGAAGCGCTCGCGCAGTAACCCGCAGCGGTCTCACGCGGACCAGCGCGCGCGCGTCGATTTGCCTGCCACCGGACGCGGCGCTAAAGGTTGATCCGCGCGGCGCGCATAAGCCGGCGCGCATGGCGCTTGGCTGTACCCACGGAAATCGGACCGACGGGCCGCCGGCCGCCGGATTCGTCTGCAAGGAGGACTTCGATGA
The DNA here is from genome assembly GCA_035650475.1 of Candidatus Binataceae bacterium. Taxonomy (NCBI): domain Bacteria; phylum Candidatus Binatota; class Binatia (SeqCode); order Binatales (SeqCode); family Binataceae (SeqCode); species Binataceae bacterium (SeqCode). The sequence continues at coordinate 14,129 of DASRHP010000001.1, read as the reverse complement.
AAGCCGCAGTTTTGGAAGCGATTCGCAAGCCGCTGGTGGTCAGGGACGTGCCCGATCCGCAGTGTCCGCCCAACGGCGCGATTATCAGAACCGCCGCCGAAGGCGTCTGCCGCTCCGACTGGCACATCTGGTCGGGCGACTGGTCGTGGGTCGGGTTGACCCCCGCGCTGCCGCTGGTGATGGGCCACGAGTTCTGCGGCGTGGTCGAGGAAGTCGGCCCGGACGTGCGCGACTTCAAGAAGGGCGACCGCGTACTGGTGCCGTTCAGCCAGGGCGACGGCACCTGCGAGTTCTGCCGCAACGGCAACTCCAATATCTGCAACACCCCGTTCGTTCCCGGCGTGACGTACTGGGGCGGCTACGGCCAATACGTCGGCGTCCCATTCGCTGATCTCAACTTGGTGCCCATGCCCGACAGCGTTGGCTTTCTCGAAGGCGCCTCGATGGGTTGCCGGTTCATGACCTCCTACCACGGAATTGTCGATCGCGCGCAGGTGCGGCCGGGCGAATGGGTCGCCGTGCACGGCTGCGGCGGGATCGGGCTTGCGGCAGTCCACATCGCGGCCGCGATCGGCGCGCAGGTGATCGCGGTCGATCTTGACGGACGCAAGCTCGAGCTGGCCAAGTCGGTCGGCGCAAGCCACATCGTTAACGCCAAGGCCGGCGACCCGGCGATGGCGATCATGGACATCACCAAGGGCGGGGCGCACGTCTCAGTTGACGCGCTGGGCGTCGCCGCCACCTGCCGCAACTCCATCAACAGCCTGCGCAAGCAGGGACGCCATCTCCAGATTGGCCTCACCACCCAGGCCGAGAAGGGCGAAGTCGCGGTCCCGATCGACAAGGTGGTGCTGATGGAGCTGCAACTGATCGGAACACTGGGGATGCAGGCGTCGCACTATCCCGGAATGCTCCAGTTGGTCGAGGCGAAGAAGCTTAACCCCAAGTCGATGATTACCGGCACCGTAGACCTGGGGGGCGCCTCGAAAATCCTCGAGGAGATGACCAACTTCCAGAACGTCGGTGTGACGATCATCGACTACAAGATCTGACGCGACCGGGATAAGCGATTTGCTGCGGAGAGGGTCCGACGCGGGCCCTCTTCGCGTTTTGCGCGCGCCCCCGCGGGGCGCGCGGCGGAAAGGCGGCTGCACGATGAAGGCGGTGATCTTCGACAAGCCCGGCGACGAAAGCGTGCTCAAGGTCGGCGAAGCTGCCGACCCAAGACCCGGTGCGGGCGAGTTGCTAATCCGGGTCAGGTGCGCCGGAGTCAACCGCGCCGACCTGATGCAGCGCCAGGGCTTCTATCCGCCGCCGCCCGGCGCCTCGGACATTTTGGGCCTCGAATGCGCGGGTGAAGTCGCCGCGCTCGGCGCTGGGGTCAGCGGATGGCGCGTCGGCGAGCGGGCGATGGCGCTGCTTGCGGGCGGCGGCTACGCCGAGCACGCGGTGGTTGACGCCGGTTCCGCGATGCGTGTGCCGGCGGGGATGAGCGACGAAGAGGCCGCCGCCTTCCCCGAGGTTTTTCTCACCGCTTTTCTCAACATCTTCATGCTCGCCGAGGTGCAGCCCGGCGAGTCGGTGCTCGTGCATGGCGGCGGCAGCGGCGTCGGCACGGCGGCGATCCTGCTGTGCAAGGAGGCGGGCATCCGTTCAATTGTGACCGCGGGCAGCGACGCCAAGTGCGAGCGGTGCCGGCAGCTCGGCGCCGACGTTGCGATCAATTACAAGTCGGGGCCGTTTGCGCCAGCGGTCAAGGCTGCAACCAACGGCCGCGGCGTTGACGTCCTGCTCGACCATATCGGCGCTGCATACCTCGGGCAGAATCTCGAGGCGCTCGCGCCCGGCGGCCGGCTGGTGTTGATCGGCCTGATGAAAGGCGCGCGCGGCGAGATCGATCTAAATCCCGTTTTGCGCCGCCATCTCAAGATCATGGGCTCGACCCTGCGCAGCCGTCCAGCCGGGGAGAAGGCGCGGATTGTGGCGGCGCTGCTCGCGCGCTTTGGCGCGGCGCTCGAAGCCGGACGCTTGCGTCCGCCGATCTACCAGGTGGTGCCGATGGCGCAGGCCGGCGAGGCGCATCGCATGATGGCGGCGAGCGAGCACTTCGGCAAGATAGTTCTGCGCATCGCCTAGTCGGCGCAGCGCCCGCAGTTGCGGCAGGGAAACTTCCATGTCTCACCCGCGTTGGGAGAGGCCCGTGGACGTTGCGCGAAGGTTCAGTGGGAGCTGCGGCCAGGATAATTTGGGCAGAGCGCGGAAATGCTATTCTTGAAGGCGGGCGAGCGCCTGATTTGCTGCCCCGCCGCCGGATGCGTCTTAGCGAACTCGACTACCATCTGCCGCCCGAGCTGATCGCGCAGGAGCCCTTGGAGCGGCGTGCCGAGGCGCGTCTGCTGGTGCTCGACCGCCGCGCCGGCACCCTTGAGCATGCGCGCTTCTACAAGCTTCGTGACTTTCTGCGCGACGGCGATCTGCTGGTCCTCAACGACACGCGGGTCTTCCCAGCGCGGCTGTTTGCACGTAAGCCGTCCGGCGGCGCGGTCGAGCTCCTGATCGTCCGCCCGGTCGAGCAGCCGCGCGGCGCATGGATGGCGCTTGCGCGGACCCATCGCGGACTGCGCGAGGGGACGCGGCTTGAGCTTGACGACGGACACGCGTTGCGCGTCGTCGGCTTCGTGCGCTCGGGCCGCCCGCTGGTGGCGAGCGACAACTCCGTGCCGATCGAAACGATCCTCGAAGCCGCGGGCGTGCCCGCACTGCCGCACTATATCCAGCGCCCGCCGCGCCCCGCAGACCGCGAGGACTACCAGACGATCTACGCCGCGCGGCCGGGCGCCGTTGCCGCGCCCACCGCCGGACTGCATTTCACGCGCGAGCTTTTGGCCGACCTCGCGGCCGCCGGAATCCGCAACGCGTTCGTGACGCTCCATATCGGCCCCGGGACCTTCACGCCGCTGCGCGAGCCCCAGGTCGAGGCGCATACGATGGAGGCCGAGTGGTACACGATTTCGCCCGCGGCGCTCGAGGCGCTGGCCCTGGCGCGGCGTACCGGCGGACGGGTAATCGCGGTCGGCACCAGCAGCGTGCGCGCGCTGGAGTCGTGGGGAATCACTGGCGACGCCGAGGGCTGGACCGGGCTGTTTATCGCGCCGGGCTTCCGTTTCCGTGTCGTCAACGCGATGATCACCAACTTTCACATGCCGCGCTCCACCGTGCTCGCGATGGTGATGGCGTTCGCAGGGCGCGAGGTTATCCTCGACGCCTACGAGCAGGCGATCCGCCGTCGCTACCGCTTCCTGAGCTACGGCGACGCGATGTTGATCCTGTGAGCGGCAGAGAAAACCGGGCGCACTTCAGCTTCGAAGTCGTCGCGCGCGACGGCGCCGCGCGCGTGGGCCTGATGCGCACCGCGCACGGCGAGGTAGCCACGCCCGCTTTCATGCCGGTCGGGACCCGCGCGGCGGTCAAGGCGATGGCGCCCGACGAGCTGTGGCAACTCGGCTATCGGCTGGTGCTCGCCAACACCTACCATCTGGCGGTGCGCCCGGGCGAGGAGTTGATCGCCGAGCTGGGCGGGGTGGGGCGCTTCATGGGCTTTGCGGGCGCGGTACTCACCGACTCCGGCGGCTTCCAGGCGATGAGCCTTGCGCGGCTCAATTCGATAAGCGAGGCGGGAATCCGCTTCCGCTCGCATCTGGACGGCAGCGAGGTGATGCTCACGCCCGAGCGCGCGGTCGAAATCCAGGAGCGGCTGGGGGCCGATCTGATGATGGCGCTGGACGAATGCACGCCGTATCCCGCCGATTACGAGCGAGCCGGCTCATCGCTCGAGCTGACCGCGCGATGGGCCGAGCGATGCGTTGGGGCTCGCCGCAGCCCGAGCCAGGCGTTGTTCGGGATAATCCAGGGCAGCGTCTATCCCGACTTGCGGCGGCAAAGCGCGGCGCGGATAACCGCGCTGGCCTTCGACGGCTTCGCCGCGGGCGGGCTGGCGGTGGGCGAGCCGCGCGAGCAGATGCGCGAGATGGCGGCGCTCAGCGCCGAGCTTTTGCCGGCGAAGTGCCCGCGCTACCTGATGGGCGTGGGCACGCCGGAGGACCTTATCGCGGCGGTAGGAATGGGCTACGATTTGTTCGACTGCGTGTTGCCGACACGCAACGCGCGCAATGGCGGCGCCTTCACCGCCGTGGGTCGGATCTCGATCAAGCAGGCGGCTTATGCGCGCGACCGGCGACCGCTCGACGAGGAGTGTGGATGCCGGACGTGTGCGCGGCTCAGCCGCGCCTACTTGCGCCATTTGTATGTCTCGGGTGAGATTCTGGCGGCGCGCGCACTGACGGAACATAATCTGTACTTTTACGCCCGCCTGATGGCGGGGATGCGGGCCGCGATCGCCGCCGGCAAATGGCGCGAATATGCCGCCGCGACGCTCGGGCGGCTTGCCAGCGGCGCGGATCGCGCGCAGAAAGAGTAAGCGATGCTGTGGGAAGGAATAGCGTGGGCGGCGGACGCCGGCGCGGGCGGGCAGGCGACGCTCGTCGATCAGCTTCTGTACGGCCCGGCGGTGCCGTTTGCCCTGCTGATCGTTGCCTTTTACTGGTTCTTCATCCGGCCGCAGACCAAGAAGGCCGCCGAGCATCGCGACATGCTCGCCAAGCTCAAGCGCAACGACGAAGTTGTGACTTCGGGCGGGATGCTCGGACGGATCCACGAAATCGGCGACCGGATTGTGACTTTGGAGATAGCGCCCAACGTCCGGGTGCGGGTCGAGCGCGCCCAGATCGCCGCGCTCTCCAACTACGGCAAGACGCCTTCGGCCGGCAAGCGGGAGAAGGCGGAATAGGCCGGCCCCGGCGCGCACCCGCATCGGAGCTTTCGCGGAGTTAACGTGCAGAACGCAAACGCCGATTTCATCCCGATAATCGTGCTGCTCGCGGTGGCGGTAGCCTTCCTGTGGCTGCACTTCACCGGCGGCAGCGGACTCACCCGGCTGTATTTGGGGGGAGCGCTGACCCTGCTGGCGGTGCTGATCCTGCTGCCCAGCCTCCAGGTTCCCTTGCCCGACTGGTGGGTCAACGCGATCCCGACGCCGAAGATACAGCTCGGGCTCGACCTTCAGGGCGGCACCCATCTGCTTTTGCAGGTCAAGCTCGACGACGCGGTCAAGAATCAACTGCGCCGCGCCGGCGACGACCTCAAGCTCGAGCTCAAGAAAAACAAGCTCGACGTCAAGAAGATCGCCCAGGACGCCTCGGGCGCGCTGCTCGTCACGCTGCCGAGCGCCGATGAGCGCAGCGCTTTCCTCGACATTGCTCAGCGCATCTTTCCCGACATGGTCGTGAGCTACGTCCCCGGCGCGGGCGAGACCGGACCGACGTACAAGATGATGTACCGGCCGATGGAGCTTGCGCAGGTGCGCAATCAGGCGATGGAGCAGGCGCTGGAGACCATCCGCAACCGGATCGACCAGCTCGGGGTGCGCGAAACCACGGTCGCCAAGGAAGGCGACGACGAGATTCTTATCCAGCTCCCCGGCATCCAGGACCCCGAGCGCGCCAAGGAGCTGATCGGCAAGACCGGCGTGCTCGAGTTCAAGCTCATCGACGACAGCCACTCGATCTCAGATGCGCTGCGCGACGGGCCGCCGCCGGGTGATGAGATCCTTTACGGGCCGGCCAGCCGCGGCGGACGTGTGCCGTACCTGGTCGAGACACCGGTGCTGCTGACCGGCGACACGATAACCGACGCTCGCGTGCGTCCGGGCGGCCAGCTTGAGGGGCCCTACGTGACGGTCGACCTCGACCAGCGCGGCGCGACGATCTTCGGGGCGATAACCTCGGCCAACGTCGGCCGCAGGCTCGCGATTATCCTCGACAACGTGGTTTACTCCGACCCTGTAATAAAGGAGCCAATACCCGGCGGCCACGTCCAGATCACCGGTAACTTCACCTATGACGACGCGCACGAGTTGGCGATCGTCCTGCGCTCGGGCGCGCTGCCCGCGCCGGTGGAGATCGCCGAGGAGCGCACGGTCGGCCCTTCGCTGGGGCGCGACTCGATCCGCGAGGGCGAGTTGTCCTTCGTGGTCGGCGCGGCGGCGGTGCTGATCTTCATGGCGGTCTATTACAGCGGCGCGGGCGTGCTCGCCGACTTCGGCCTTTCGCTCAATATCCTGCTGCTGATCTGCGTGATGGCGGCGATGCAGGCGACGCTGACCCTGCCCGGCATCGCGGGCATCGTGCTGACGCTGGGCATGTCGGTGGACGCCAACGTCCTGGTCAACGAACGGATGCGCGAAGAGTTGCGGGCGGGCAAGACGCCGCGTGAGGCGGTCCGAATCGGATACGAGCGCGCCTGGTCGGCGATCCGCGACTCCAACATCTCGACTTTCGTCGCCGGCCTGATTCTCTTCCAGTTTGGCACAGGCCCGGTCAAAGGATTCGCGGTGACGTTGTGCGTGGGCGTACTGACGGGCGTATTTTCCTGCTTTGTCGTGACACGCGCGTGGTACGATTACCGAATCGCGATGCGCAAACTGAATACTATTAGCGTTTAATAGCAGTTTGAGGCGTTAACCGACGTGAGAATGCGGAAAAATCACCCGCATTGGCATGCGCTCCGCCCAGGCGTAGCGGCGGCTGATGCGTTTTGTCACAATCGCCTTGACTTGACGGAAGCGCCCGTATTACAAACCGCGAGCTTATCGCGTTCCAACGGCACGACCATGGCCGACAAAGACGACGTGCTCCTCAACTCCAGGGAAGTGGCCTTCCTGTTGGATCTCAGCCCCGACACCGTCAACGAGTTCGCGCGCCGCAGTATCCTGCCGGCCTTCAAGAAGGGCCGGCAATGGCGTTTCCGCAAACGCGATATCGCTTCGTTCAAGCGCCAGGCGCGGGGCATCAACGCGGCCGCTTGACGGTCAGGACGGGACGCTGGGGTGGGGGAGGTGGTGAACCGCGCGCGCCGCGCCGGGTCGGCCCGGGTTCACACCGCGGACAACTGCGAGGTGTGACTGATGGGCGAACCGCATGAGAGCCGGGTCTATTCCGATCTGGCGCGTTTTTACGACCACACGTTCGGCCGCGTCTTCGTCGATCACGAACACGAGGTAATCGAGTCGCTCAACCTGCGCCCCGACCAACAGCTACTCGAGGTCGGCGTGGGCACTGGCATCTCGCTCGAAGCCTATCCCGCCTACGTCCACGTCGTCGGGATCGATCCTTCGGCCGACATGCTCGCGCAGGCGGTCAAGAAGACCCGCGAGCAGGGATGGAACCATATCGAGGTCCGCCAGGGCGACGCGCTCAACCTCGATTTCCCCGACAACAACTTCGACTGGGTGCTCAGCTTCCACGTGATGACGGTGGTGCCCGATCCGCTGCGGATGATGCGCGAGATGGTGCGGGTGTGTAAGCCCGGCGGCAAGATCGTGCACGTCAATCATTTCGCGAGCGAGAACCCGCTGCTGTACTCGCTGGTCTGGCTCGCCAATCCGGTGACCAAGCATCTTGGGTGGACGACGCGGCTGCGCGTGAGCGACGTCATCAAGGGCGAGAACATCCGAGTCGAGCGCAACGAGCGCCTGTCCAAACTGTCGGTCCATCGGCTGGTGATCGCGACCAAGCTCGGTTGAGCCGGCACGCGCTTTCGGCGTCGCCAGCCACATACGCCGCGGCAGAAGCGGTCGGCGCCGCGCAGTTATGCTCAATAGTTTCGCCGCCCGCGCCGTCTAATTCTCCATGAGATTCCGTATTTTCCTCGCAGCCCTGATGTGCGCCGCGACGGCGGCGCCGGCCTGGATTGCCGTGACGGCGGCGCCGGCCCGCGCCTACCGGGCCGAAGCCGTCAAGGATGGCGGCACGATCACCGGCAAGGTCAGCTTCGACGGCGCGCCTCCCGCGCGCGCGCCGGTCGAAATCAGCAAGGACCGCGACGTATGCGGCGCCGTGCAGCACTACGACGAGAGCCTGGTTGTGGACGCCGCGGGCGGGATTGCCAACGCCGTCGTGAGCATCTCGGACATCGAAAAGGGCGCTCCGCTGACCCCGCAAAAAGGCGTCAAGTTCGACCAGAAGGGATGCGAGTACGTGCCGCATGTGCTCGCTTTTCCGGCCCGCAGCACGGTCGACGTCGTTAACTCCGACGGCATTTTGCACAGCGTCCGCACCGAATCGCGGCGCAACCCGCCGCTCGACATGGCGCAGCCGGGTTTCAAGAAGATCATCGCGGTCACCTTGAACGAACCCGAGATTGTCCACGTCAGCTGCGACGCGCACGGCTGGATGCACGGATACTGGTTCGTCGCGGGCAATCCGTACTACGCGGTGACCGGCGCCGACGGCAGTTTCACGATCAAGGACGTGCCGCCCGGCACGTACACGCTCACCGCGTGGCAGGAGAAGCTCGGCACCCGGACGCACAAGGTCATCGTCGAGCCGGGCAAGACGGTCAGCATTGACTTCACGATGGGCCTCGACAAGAAATAGAGCTGCGACGGCGCCGAGCGATTTCGCAGATGACGGCGACAGCGCGGCGCCAAGACAACAACCGGTGGAAAAGGAATTGCTCAAACGCTTCGACAGGCTCGAGGTCGCGACCGCCGACCTCGCCGACGCGGTTTCGATCTACCAGCGCAATTTCGGCTTTGAACTCAAGGACGGCTCAAGCGGCGAAGCCGCGACGCTGAAGATTGGCGACGCGGAGATTCGGCTGCTTGCGGACCCGGCCGCCGCGGCGACGATTGCCGCCACCGGCGAGGGGCTGGCCGCGATATGGCTGGAAGCGGAAGACGTCGAGCGGGTCGCAGCGGCGCTGGGCAAGGCGGGAATCCGGCCGCCGGCGCTGCGCGTCGAAGCCGGTCGGCGCATCCTCGCGATCGACCCCAAAGTCGCCAACCAGGTCCCGCTCTTCATCTTCGACCGCAAGCCGTAGACGCGGCGTCGCAACGAGCGGCGGCGCGTTTATGCGGGCGCGTCTGTATATTTCGGCGCAGCACAGCCTATTGAGGCGGTGTCATGAGGGAATGGATCTTCGCCTTCTTTTAGCGCCGACTTTGCGCTATTTTATCAGAGCGCATTTTCCCCATCGCTAATCTCACTCGCTTCTTGCGACATCAGGGGGGGCGGGCAAGAGTGGCTGGTTCTTCTGAAGTTCAAGTCCGAGCTACCCGGCTGGATGAGGCCGACATCGAGCTGCCCGACCTTCTCACGGACTTGCAGGACCGGACGCAACTGACCCGCAAGAGCATCGCATACATCCTGATCAAGAGCGAGCGGCTGGACGACTTCAAGCGCAATCCGCAACAATTCATCGAGCTGGCGGCCGAAGCGATCAATCGCGCAAAGCGCCTCGCGCTTGTGGACGGCATCAAGTACCAGCGCATCGGTGATCAGGAATACTATGCGCAGGAGCTGTTCGCGCAAGAAGAGCTGAGCGGCTACCTGAAGCAGAGCATGGTGGCAACAAAATCAGTTCACGAGCGCGTCGTTTACGACTCCGAAGGGATCGAGCGCGGCTTCGCCGAGGACTTGGAGAAAAACGAAGCGGTGAAGCTCTATGCGAAGCTCCCCGGATGGTTCAAAGTCCCCACACCGCTAGGCAGCTACAATCCCGACTGGGCGGTTCTCATCGAGCAGGACGGCATGGAGCGTCTCTATCTAGTGGTGGAAACCAAGGGTAGCCTGTTCAAAGACGATCTTCGCAGCACGGAAGGCGCCAAGATCGAATGCGGCAAAGCGCATTTCAAGGCGCTGGCGGTCGGCGACAACCCGGCGCGCTATAGGGTCGCGCGATCGCTGGACGATCTTTTCACGGAAACGAAAACCCATCCGAAAGGCGCAGTGAATTCTTAAGCAGAAGGGGACCGCCGATGTCCGGCATCAGCGTAGATAATTTCGGCAGCGCGAACTCTCTCAATTGTCCGGAGCTGCGACCAGCGCGCGGGCGATCGATGTTCGGGAAGTATGACCCTGCCGAGATGCGCAAAGCGATCGGCGTACTTGAACTCAGCGGTAGTATATTTCCTACAGTGCAAACAGGTGTTCGCTTCTGGCCGTATCTGTTGGTCGCGCACGAACTTCGTGACGAGCGCAACAAAGCGGTAGTGGAAAAGAAGCTGAGAGCAATCCACCGGCGGCAACGCGACTATCAGAAACAAGGACTATATACGCGGGAGTTTGGTCCGACCAGGATCAGCACCTTCAATGCGTACCGCAGCTTGTACAAAAAGGTGATCTCTGCGCAAGAGAAAAAGTTGTCAAACTTACAGGCCCTACTGCGAACGCGCCTGCGATATCGCGGAAGTCCTAAGTTCTTCACAGATCATGCCACTGAATGGCGAAAAGCATTGCGCGTTTCAATGGCCCGACCGGGTAGGGAGTTCGCGAAGCTTCTCGACCACCTTTCAAAGAATCAGGACGATTCAAGCGTTGTTGACCGAGCGCTCACCGCGCTTTTGAAGCGTACAAAATACGACAGTATGCTCCGGCGCGGAGCATTTTGCTACGCGTTCTTGCGCTGCGTATATGGCATTGCGTCTCGCGTGGAAGGGATTCCATCCTTCATCCCGGTTACAGATTGGGCGAAACTCTTGTCACGCGTATTGGCGCAACCATCGCGCGATTTCAAACCGTACCGGCGCTTTCTCCCGTTGGTGCAGGCTTCCGTTGAGAAGCCTGCACTTGAGCAGTTGCATCGCCGAACGCGCGCGGAGAATGGGATCGTCCTAGCTGGCCTCGGGTTCCATGTATTTTACAACCTATACATCGCACACACACCTGCCGGGACGAAATAGCTGTGCCGTTGCCCATTGAGTCGTTCTTTAAAGCAACAGCTGGTTGCGATGCGCTCCTCTTCACGACGTTCTCCCTGGACGAGCAGGTCTTGGCCGAACTATTACGCACTCATCGGGTCCCCGCGCATCAGCGGATCGTGGTCCTTCACGATGTCATGAAGCATCACGCGCCCGGGTTCTTGCGCCAGCACTACCCGAACTCGCTAATCGTCGCGGTTGAGATCACGGGACACCGGCCGGTCGCGAACAGTTGTCCGGTATTCCACAGCAAGATTTGGCTTGCGGTTAAGCGTCGTCCACTTCGCTGCCAGACACTTGCGGCTCCATCGCTCAACGTAACACGCTATCACCTCGACAAGCGTTACCAGACTTTCGAGACGTTTCCGTGGTGGCCCAACTCGTCGATTCCGCTCAATCAGATCGGCTGGATGAAAAGCAACTTGCTATTTAAAAAGCGCGGGCTGATCCGACAGAGGCTGGAGTGCGGAAGCTTTGTCTTGGATGCTCGTAATGGCGCGCCGGCGAAACTTCAGAACCGTCGCTTGCTGGTGATCGATGTGCTCAAAGAACTTCTCGACGGCCAGGAACCCATCGGCTGTGCTGCACCCTTCGTATCAGAGACTGCCATCAAAACGCTGTGCCCAACAACGATAGCCCGCGAACAGGTTCCGAAAGTCTGGACGGGCGCTCGCCGCGATGGAACGAGCATCCACGCCAAGTTGATAGAAACACAAGGGCTGCTCGTCCTCGGATCGACGAACTTGACTGGTCAAGCTCTGGGCATCGGGAAATTTCTTAATCACGAAACCGTTGTAGTCGTGCGTCGCGGTAGACTGAAATTATCGACGCTGCTTCGGGGATTTCCGCGTGAGGATTATCGAACTCTTCGTGCACCGGAGCAGCCGGGCGACCCAGACGAGGACGATGACCTGATGGAAAACTGGAGCGAACGTCGGCAGCTAGCGATCGACGGGCCTGCCACGGCGGATATCGTCATGGTGGATGGGCGGGCGGAAATTCGCCTCAAGGGCTCACTCGCCGGCGCTCGCCAAGTTGTCGTTGTGTCGAAAACAGAACCCCGTCCCGCGCCGCTCAGGGTCCGTGCTGCGGAGCGCCTGCGCTTCCAATCTCACACAAATCAACTGCGGCTCGCTGAGCACCTGTTAGCGCCACCAGTTGAGGTGCGTGGGTGTCGCCAGGGCAAAGACGTTTGGGTCAGAGAGCTCGACTGTGCAAGCCTTTGGGCCATTCTAGAAATGAACTCGGATCGATTGGTTGAGTTTCGAAAGGCTCTGGAAAAGGTCAACGGCAAAAGAAAGATCTCGAAAACAACTATACCAACCTACACCGACGTGCGGGCGGCGAGGAGAACTTCTTACGACAATCCGAAACTCGGCCATCAAGAGCTTGAGTGGCAAGCCTGGCTCGCTGGACTCAGCCCAAACCTCGCGGCGACCGCTATCCCGTCTTGGTGTATAGACCTGGCTCCGAAACTCCGGCGGCTTGACGGTGCGTAACGCCTATCTTGTCTCTCTGCCGATGGGCGCTGGCAAGACCCAACTCGTCCTCAGGAAGATACTTCACGGGACCGGGTGGCGCGTGGCTGCGTGCAATTCTCGATTAAAGCGCACACTAATCGTCGGGCCAAACCACCACATTCAAAAAGTTTGGCTGCGAGAATTATTGCTGCTCGCCGGTGATCGTGGACTTGTTCAGGACCTAAACGAAGAGCAGATCCGGAGCATGTCGTTCAGGCGACTTCATCGTGTTTTAACCCGTGAGGGAATCAGAATCCCAACTTATCGAACCTACCGATTGTTGGCCAGGCAACAGAAGGGTCGTTGGCATTACGTGGTTCTCGACGAATGGCACCGCTCCACCCATAAGATCATCGAACAGTGCGAGCGTTGGGTCGCCAAAGAACCGAGCCGTCGCCCATGGTATGTGGGCGGTCATCAAATAATAAAGGACCTGTTCTTTGTGTCCGCCACCCCGGTGAATCCGGTCCTTGAGGAGGAAGAAGCGATTGATTCAGAGCCCTACGACGAGGAATTGTTCCGCGAACGCATCGCGATTGCGATTAAGCGAGCTCTGACGATCATCCAAGGCTTCATGGGTCGCCGCGAAGAAATCGATGGCCAGTTCTTCGAGATTGCGGCGCGCATCAAGTTGAGGAAGCTCGCAGCTGGCCGGTTCCACTGGAAGCTGCCACGCGGTGCCAACCAAACGGTTGCCGGTCCTACGAACGACGAGTTGCGTCTCGTTCATAGCGGAATCAATGACGACCAATGGTCCCTTGAGTACGCACGGGCGGTTGGGCTGGTGCGGACTATATGGGACCCCCACAAGCAAATGCACCGATTGAGCCGCGCACAAGCAGGCCGGCGTAAGAGCTTCGGAATGCCGTACAAGATTATCCACGTCGTTAGCAACGGCAAAAGGCGCCGGCCCGCATGGTGCTATCTTTCCGAGCATCCGCGTTTGGCTAGACTGCTGAAGGTGCTCGAGTGCGAAGGCGTGGTGGCTCCTACGAAGGAAGGTCTGGTGCTTACTCGAAAATCCAAAGGGCTGGTCTTCTGTGCGCACCGCGGCGTAGCGTTGGGTTTGGTCGAAACACTTAACAAGCGACTTGGCGATGACACCGCCAAGACTAATGTCGATGCAGAAGACGTCGATTCGGTGACGGATGACTTTAACAGGCGAGCAACGCCTCCATATATTCTTGTGGCCACAGATGTCCTTTCAGAGGGCGTCGACCTGCAGTGGGCGTGCAAGTTGCTCGTACACTACGAGCTGCCTTGGTCGCCGCTTCGCTTGTTCCAGCGAGTCGGGCGGCTGACGCGTCGCAAAGGAAGGCTGGGCTTCAACTCGAACGTTCGAGTAGCCCATGTCATCGTTCCCGGCAGCGTTGAAGAAGAGCGCGTAAATCGGCTGTTGCGCCGGATACACTTCTTAGCCGACGAGAAACTATGGCCAACTTCCGCACCACCCGCCAAACTCGCCCGCTCACTGATTGGGAGCGGCCCAAGTCTTCATCTAGTTGAAGCGCTCCGGTGATGGGGCGGCTATCTGCCACGTAAGGTTTGAGGGAGCGACCTGTTGGCTATTCGATTTTAGTCGACATTCGGCTCGGTGCAGTGGCCTGCCCCCCGAAGATCCCCGCGTTTTGAGGTAGAGTCCGTCACGCGAATGAGATGCCCCGCAAAAGCGTACCAGGTCGAAGTAGAGAAAACGGGTGCGTGGCCCGGTCAAGGCCGGTCTGGCCGGCGTTTTTGACACTCCACAGATTCAATTGAGTATCTCCAGTATTTTGCCCGCTGCGGGCTTTCCC